>CANDBZ010000053.1 GCA_947383095.1 uncultured Clostridia bacterium
CGCCGTCATTATCGCCCTCGCCGTCCTGTCGAGATAAGCCGCGCGGTAACCCGCGCCTATAGACGAGAAATAATCCTCGCCCGCGTTTGCCAACGCCTCCGTCGACGGGAACGCGAAATAACCGCCCTTATCCTCGCCGAGCCCTTTGCACATGCGCTCGATAATGCCCTTTATCCTAGGTATATGATTGTTTTGAGAAATGAGGAAGGAAAACACCGTTTCGCAGGGGTCCTGCCGCAGGATATGTATGCCCTTGCCGAACTCGATCGCGGACGAAAGCAGCGCTTTATCCTGCACTTCCGATTGTATCATCTCATAGTTTGTGTCAAAATCGAAATAGCGCTTAAAAAAATCGACGTCGTCGCAATCGAAGATATAGCGGTCCGATTTTTCCGTTATCTCCGCGGCATGACCGAGCGCGAACACCCGATATGTACCGCCGTCCTCCGTGAAGCGGAACACCTGCCCGCAATCAAGCGTCTGACCGACGTCGAAATACGGCGTTCTTTCTATTTCAAATTTGCTCATAGTTTTCTTCCGTCAAAAAAACAAAACGCCGTCTTACGACGGCGTTCTATAATCAGTTTTCCGCAGCGTATACCGACACTTGCTTGCGATCTTTGCCGACGCGTTCAAACTTGACAACGCCGTCGATAAGCGCAAACAGCGTATCGTCCTTGCCGATGGAAACGTTGTTGCCGGGATGATATTTCGTGCCTCTTTGACGCACGAGAATATTGCCCGCAAGCACAAACTGTCCGTCTGCGCGTTTCGGTCCGAGGCGCTTTGACTCGCTGTCGCGGCCGTTGTGCGAGGAACCCGTTCCCTTTTTATGCGCGAACAATTGTATTTTTATAAACATATTATTCTACCTCCAAAGATATAAAGTCCGAAAATGTTTCGTGGAGGTCGGACACCCCCAGATATGCCGTTCTCAAAATCAGATCCGCGTCGTGCGCGTCCGCCTTGGTCATGTTCTTTGGCAATATCGCCTTGAGATAGCCGCTTTCTTCGTCCGTCTCATATCCGATATTCAACCCCAAAATTTTCATGATGCCCAGCACCGCGGTCTGCACGACCGACGAAAGCGCCGCGCACACCACGTCCTCGCCCTCATCGGCGTATTCGCAGTGCCCCGCGCACTCCACTCCGACAAACTTGCCGTCGATCGTCGAGAACCTGACATTGACCATATCAGCCCTCGATAGCGACGATCTTCAGTTCCGTAAACGGTTGACGATGTCCCTGACGCTTTCTGATTTGCTTCTTTGACTTATAATGGAACACAAACACTTTGGCAGCCTTATCCTGCTTCGTCACGGTTGCGGTGACCTTGCAGCCTTCCGCCGCCGCGCCTGCCTTGACGTTTCCGTTCTCGTCGGCAACCATAAGGACCTTGAGGTCCACGGAAGAGCCGACTTCGACGTCAAGCTTTTCAACCTTGACCAGCATATCCTGCTCCACCTTGTATTGCTTGCCTCCGCATTCAACAATAGCGTACATATCATACCTCCTCTAACCAGTCTCGCCGACATAGGTGCAAGCAAAAACGCCTGACTTAAAAACCACGTTCGAGCGGCTCGGACTATACTGTACCAAACCGCAGGGATTTTGTCAAACGTTTTCAAATGAAAATGATAATATTCTATATATTATAAATAACATTTGCAAGCCGCTACGCCGCACCGACGCGTCTTTTGCCCAACAGCCTTCGCGCAGCCGCCGCCGACAAGTCGTAAGCCTTTAAAAGTAGCGTTTCAAGCTTCTTCGCTATAAAGCCGAGCGGCCTCGACAACAACAATTCATAGACGGCGTCCGCCGCCACGCCCATCATAAACAGCAGGACGGCATTGGGCAGCAGCACGGCGAATTTAGCCCACAAGGGTTTTACCGCGTCTATCAAAAACGCCCTGCGCGAGCCGAGCAACGGATTGTTGGAATGCAGAAGATAAACCGCAAGCGTATTTTTGGCGACAAACGATATAGCCCTGCACGCCATCGGATCGTTTATGGGCTTCACAGACAGGAAGGTCATAAAGAAGCAAACCGACGACGCGAGCACGAGCGGATTGTTGTATCCGTAAAAATGCCAGGCGACCTTGCCTTGTCCCGTCGCGATAAGCGGCGCGATGATCGCGTAATTGGCAAGCGACAACAGCAGATACGCGACAAGCCAAAACAGCGGCTTATTTTTGAGCGAGTCCTTTTTGAAAAATATTATCCTGCCGTATAGATACGGCACCGCCGCCCATATCACGGAATAGCCGTTGTTTGTGCCCATAATGGGATAAAAGTAATCCGCAACAAAGCCTATGACGCAAAAAAACACTGTGGTAATAAAAACAAAGTATTCCACCCCTCCGTGCTTTTTTACGATAAGCTCGGCTATGGCGTTAAGCGCGGGCGCAAACAGGCAGAGCATCATATATATCAATATAAACCAATACTTGGAGATCGCTATCACGCAGTATTTAAGCCCCTCGAGCGCGCTTGAAAACTCGATCAGTCCCGCCGCCATGCCTATCAGCACAGAAAGTATCCAATAAATATAGACCTTAAAAAGCAAAAGCAGGATCTTGCGGGGCTTGAGCTTGATTGAAAAATATCCCGATATCAAAAAGAATAAATTTACGCCGATAATGAAAAACGCGTCCAAAAAAGACGCGCTTAAGTATTGAGGCAAAAGCGTCGTACCCACACCGTTTTCTATCGCGGAAAGTCCGATGTTGTTTATCGTCAGATGATGCAGCACGATAAACAGCATAGCGAAAATTCTCACGACGTCCAACGCCGCGTTGCGCGGCGCGTGAATATCGCCCAGCACATTTATTCGATGTGTTTTCGACATTCCAATCATTTATTTTCTATCTGCCCTATTTCAATCTCGTCCGCGGCGACGAGCTTCTGCTCATCGCTTTGTTCGCAAACCTCGCTCGCATCCGTTGTCTCATCGTTTTGCGCAGCCGCTTCCTCCTCGGCTTGCTCGCTTTGCTTGCGCTCCTCTATAGCGGCAAGCATCTCTTCCATCTTGCGTTCGTCTAAAATGCACTTCTTCTTGTAGATCAGAAGCGCGACGGCAAGGAACGCCGCGGGTATCAAGCACATGCACACAAGCAAGACCATTTTGCTCTGCTGCGACACGCCCGCTATGATTTCGTTTATACCGCTTATCTTATCGGCGGCGCTTATCTGACCGGAAGCCTGCTGATTTTCAAGCGAGGAAATGCCGTTGGTGACGGCCAGCACGCCGGCCGCAATCAATACGATCGACACTATGCCCTGCATGAGCGCGGAGCCGAGCTTCACCGTGAGCGGTCGCAAAGAAAAGATCAACCCTTCCTCGCGCTTTCCCGTGTTGTACTCGTTGTATTCAACCGTGTTCGCCATGTTTATGACCATGATCATATAAAAGCCGCTTCCCCAGCCCGCAAAGGTATAGCATATAGTCAACAGCACGAACTTTGCTATGCCGAGAGACGTTTTGAAGGACGCCGCAGAGGGAATGGCAAGCCCTACTATCATCATGAGAAGATAACCTATAATAATCGCGAAGCCCGTCGAATAAAGGATCTTGTTTCTGCTCCATTTTTTTGACAGCCATGGGTATGCAAGCGTGAAAATAACCGAAAGTATGGCAAAGCCTATGCCGAACATCGTGATAAGCATGCCGTCGTAGCCGAACTCGAAGTAGATATAAAACGTGCTCAAGCCGCCCGCGACCACGTTTGTGCCTATGTTGAAAATAAGCATGATAAGAGCGCACCAAAGAAGCTGATCGTTCTTGAAAATGACTCTGGCAAGGTCCTTGAACTTCATGCGCTCCGTGCGCACGAAATTTGCGGGCAACGGCTTCTCCTTAACGCCGAAAAGCGTGAAGAGCTGAAATCCCACCATTAACAGACACACCAGTATAGAAAGCACCCTGAACGCCTTGACCGCGCTGCCGAATATCGCCGTCCCGAACTCGCCCGTGGTGAGCACGGGCACAAGAAATCCCGCAAGCCCCGCGCCTGCGGCTGCGACGATCTGCGCAAACGACATAAGCTTGTCGCGGTCGTGCGGATTTGTCGTGAGCGTGGGCATCATGCCCCAATAAGATATGTCGTTCATCGTGAATGTGATGCTGAACATAAAATACGAAAACGCCAAAAAGCCGATAAACGCCCAGCCGTTAAGATCCACGTTGAACAGCGCGATTATAACGCCCGCGGTGAGCACCGCGCCAATTAGCTGCCACGGCTTGTATTTGCCCCATTTTGTGCGCGTATTTTCGACAATGCCGCCCATGATCGGGTCGTTGAATGCGTCGAATATGCGCGCGCAAACGATGATTATCGTTATCGACGCGAATTGCGACGGCGTGAGATTTTTTGTCAACAATATGAACGTGAGCAAATAGGAGTTGAAAAAATTATACAGAAAATCCCTTCCCAACGTGCCCAGCGGAAACATAATGAGATTGCGAGTCGAAATCCGCTCTCCGCTCGCCTCCGTACACGCGACCGCTTGCGAGTTGTCAATTCCGTTTTTGCTCATAATAATTACCCCCGACGCGCAAATAAACGCGTATGATTTATTATATAACTTTGCAGACGCAAATTCAATATGCAATTATCGCGGGCGCAATCGAAAAGCGCACGTCAAATTATTCAATCTAATTAAATCCGAATTGTTTTCCGCGCCGCCGACCGATCGCGACCGGGCAAAGCGGAGCCATAACGCAACCAAGAGTTTATTTTTTAATCAAAGCCTTGAGCAATGACGGCAGGTCGCTGAAACGCAGGAATTTGGTCATAAAACTCTTCAGATAACCAAAGCTCGGCATGGAAAGCGACGCGGTCTGCTCCTTCATCTCATCGTTTATGCCCGCGCTTATGGCGACAAAGAAATCAACCGCTTCCTTTTTCCTCGCCTTGCCTTCGGGATTCCACCGCTCCGCTTCGGTGGGTCGAAGCCCGCTATACAGTCCTCTTCGCAAGACGTTTTTCAGCCTCTTTTCAAAATCCTTATAGTCTCGTTCCTCGCTCCAGCTTATCTCCGCCATAGCAAAAATACGCGGAAAAACAAGCTTCTCAAGCCTTTCGCTTTCGGCGATCTGCTCCGCCCACAGACAGCATTCCATGCCCGTCAAGCCCTTATCGTCGGAGTAATCGCGCCTCCCCAAACGGACCTTCGTGCCATAAAGCCTTTCAAGCGAAATCATGCTGTGAGGATAATCCAGATAAAAGTCAAACATTTCGGAATAGATCCACTTACCGCCGTTTTTTACATATCTCTCCATAGACTTTCTGTGATTGAGCGTCCAATATTGAACGGTGATATCCTGCGGATGATTTTTTGCGAGCGCCGTCTCGTTCCAGCAGATAGCTTTCTTTCCGTATTTTTTTAAGATTTCGCATACGCGCCCCGTAAAATAACCCTGCAGCTCGTTGAAATCCGAAAGTCCCTCTTCATGCATTTTTTTCTTGCAATCGGGGCACTTTTTCCACTCGCCTTTGGGGGCTTCGTCGCCGCCAATATGCACCGTATCGCTGTCGAATAGGGGTAGAATTTCTTCAAATAGCTCGTCTATAAGGGCATAGGTTTGCTCTTTTCCCGCGCAAAGAATGACGGAATAAACCCCGCCGCAGGTTGCGAGCTTCACTTCTTTTCCGCTGCAGCCGTATTGCGGGAAAGCGGCAAGAAGAGCGGTCATATGCCCCGGCATATCTATCTCGGGGATCACTTCCACGCCGCGCGTTTTCGCAAAGCGCACAACGTCTCTTATTTCCTCATGGGTGAAATACCGCCCGCTTATCTCGTTGAGCCGCGGAAATTTTTTGCTCTCTATTCGCCAACCTTGGTCGTCCGTCAGATGCCAATGCAGGACGTTTATTTTTGCAAGGGAAATCCCCTCGATAACCTTCTTCACCTCTTCAGCGTCAAAAAAGTGCCTGACGCAATCGAGAGAAAGTCCTCTATACGCGTATTTGGGCTTATCCTCTATTTCAACGCAACGCGCTTCTCCGTTTTCAAGCATATTCGCAACGGTCGTCAACGCCCATATGACGCCGCGCTCCGTCGCCGCCTCTACGACTATTCCGTTTTCGTTTACATCAAGCCTGTATTCTTCGTCCGCCAAATTTCCGTCCTTGACAAGCCGAATGAAATCTCCCTTCTCGACGCGGCGATTCATTCTTTCCGAAAATGCAAAAATTACGTATTCGTCAAAGCCGCCCGACTCCCAGGCAATCACTTCGGGAAGAATACACCTCCCGCTCTTTTCCGATACGCGTAGCGGTTTGGGAATTACGTTCATTTTCACTCCTTATCGGCGCGGCTTTACCGCAACCGTTTATGACTCGAATACGGCTGCGATATCCGTCGGCTTTGTCGCCTGCGATTTACGCCCGTCAAAGCTTTGCGGCATATATGCGCAGCAGCCGACTTCAAGAGGATATACGCGCCGTCATTTGAATTATAACATCAATGCTTAAATGTGGAAAGAGGTTTTAGATTATATTTATACTCACTGCGCCCCTCTCGACGCGCCGCAGCCGAGCCGCCTTTGCAAGCTTTGAAGCGGAGTTTGCAATTCGTTGAATACATCGGATAAAACGCACAAATAAAAAAGTTTGAATACGAAAATAAGCCACGCATTGCGTCGAAGCGACCTATTTTTTAAAAAAATACGCGAAGTCCGTAAATATATGTTATAATATTTATGTCATATTTCGTCATGCGGTTCGAAGCGACAAAATAAAAATAAAGCTCAAGGCGAAAAATCCCAAAACGGGACTTAATCAGGCAAAAATGAATGTGCAAGGTATCAAAAATTCAAAAATATACGTTAAGGGCGCGGGCATAACGTCGTCGTCGCTCTCTATAATAAACGGCATAATTTCCGATATCGGCGACATGAACGCCGCCTCCTATCCGCAGCTGAAGGACGGGCTGATATTGGTCCCCGGCTTTATCGACGAGCATATACACGGAGCAAACGGCGCGGACGCTATGGACGCAGATCCCGAGTCGTTAAAAAAAATCTCTCAAGCCGTCCTGCAGGAAGGGACAACGTCATTTCTCTTCACGACAATGACGGAAAGGCGGGACAGTATATCCAGCTCGCTCGCCGTTATCGCGGATTTTATCGCTAAAGGCGACTACGGCGCAACGCCGCTCGGCGTACACCTCGAGGGGCCGTTCATATCGGAAAAATTTGCGGGCGCGCAAGATCCCGACTATATCCTCGAGCCCGATATCGACGCGCTGCGCGAATTTATCTGTGCCTCTCGCTCAAGCATAAAGATGCTGACGATGACCTATACGGATAATTGCAACGAATTCGTGAGCGAAGTCATGCGCCACGGCGTCGTCCCCTCGCTCGGTCATACGGATTGCACCGCGCAAGAGGCGCACCGCGCTATAGAGCTCGGGATACGCTGCGCAACGCATATATTCAACGCAATGAAAGGGTTTCATCACAAAGACGTGGGCGCGGCTGGCGCGCTCATGTGCGACGACAGAGCGAGCTGCGAGCTCATCTGCGATTTGCGCCACGTGTGCGCGGACGCGATAAAGTTACTGTATAAATGCAAAGGGAAGGATAAAATCATTCTTATAACCGATTCGATGGAAGCCAAATATCTGCCCGACGGCGAGTACGCTCTGGGAGACAATAAAGTGTTTGCGAAAGACGGAGTCGCTACGCTTGCAAACGGCACGCTTGCAGGCTCCGTTCTCAAGCTCAACGAAGCAGTGAGAAACGTCAAGAGCGTGCTTGATATATCTCTCGAAGATGCAATAGACATGGCAACCTTAAACCCCGCGCGCAATTTGAAAATCGATAAAAACAAAGGCTCTGTCGCGGCGGGCAAAGACGCGGATTTCGCCGTTATCGATCAAGACCTCAACGTTTACGCCACCGTTGTCGGCGGAGAAATACGCTTTTGCAAAGGAGAAATTTTTCAATGATCGTGATCACAAAAGACAGCGAGTTCGAGATAGCGCAGCTTGTATGCGACAGGATTTTAGCCCTCGTAAAAAGCAAGCCGAGCGCCGTTTTGGGGTTGGCGACGGGCTCGTCGCCCATCCCGACCTATCAAAAAATAATCGAGGCCTTCAAAGCGGATAAAACAGACTTCTCCCTCGTCAAAACCTTCAATCTGGACGAGTATATCGACAATCCCGATCATACGCAAAGCTACCGCCATTTTATGAACGTAAATCTCTTTGACGGCATAAACGTCAACCTCGGCAATACGCGCTTCCCCGATGCGGAAAGTCCCGAGAGCTACGACAGCGAAATAGAATTGTCGGGCGGCATAGATCTGCAGCTTTTGGGCATAGGCGCAAACGGACATATCGGCTTCAACGAGC
>CANDBZ010000054.1 GCA_947383095.1 uncultured Clostridia bacterium
TGAAAAAAACACAAGCATTTGCTTGTGTTTTTTGTGGTACCCCCATAGGGAATCGAACCCTAGATTCCGCCGTGAGAGGGCGACGTCTTAACCGCTTGACCATGAGGGCTTTTTAAAGCATAGTGATAATATCACAAAAAACACAAAAGCGCAAGCGAATTTACGCGCTTTTTATCGCGTGCCCGAAAATTTTACCTCGCCGCACATATATACACTGCTCGATGCAAATAAAAAAACCATACATCTGTTGAAAAAATCCCTAATTCGATATTGAAATATCAATATCTTTATACTATAATATATACATTATTAGAGATGCTTCGGCATCGAGGAGGATTTATGAGAACAACCACCAAAAACCGTGTTCCATTCGGTATTGCCCTCGTATTGGCTATAGTGCTTGTTTCCGCAATAGGGCTCTCCGCGTTCGGCGGCGTAGCGTTTGCGGCAGACCAAAGCGCTCCCGTCAAAACCGGCGACGCCTTGAATGTGGGCCACATGAGCGACATCCACTACTTCCCTCTTGAATACTGCTATCAGGGAGTCTACAACGACGACTATATGACCAGCGATTTTTATCATTCCATGACGGGCGATACAAAGCTGGTGCTTGAAAGCGGCATAGTATTCAACACAGCGATAAACAACATTCTCAAGGACGCGGACGACCATATTGCTCCGCAGTATCTGCTTGCGTCAGGCGACTTGAGCAAAAACGGCGAGCGCGTTGCTCTCATCGACGTTGCAAATACCTTGCGTTATTTGCAAAACGAAATGAGAAAAAAGGACGGATATGAAAACTTTCAAGTCCTCGCAACCGTAGGCAACCACGATTTGTACAACCATAACGGCGCGCTGTACTCCGACAAGAACGGCGACGGCAGAACTGCGGACGTCGTGACGGCGATGCAATTCGCACTGATATTTGCGGGATTGGGCTTCCCCGAAGCTACGCTGGACGGCGCAAACGGCACCGTAAATCTGACGGAATACATGCCCGCGGAATTTTGGTATTCTTCGTTTACGAGCGGCTATCAAGCGTCCGAAAACGCGCCCAATCTCACTTTCACGTACTATTCGGAGCAGCTGCAAGCGGTAAACACGCAAAATCTCACCTCCTCGGAAAAGCTTGGTTATTATTACGAGATCGGCGACGATATAAACAAGCTCACCTACATAGCGGACGTCAACGACGCCGACTACGTCTTTGCGATAATCGACTCTGCCGACAGAGAACAGGTTGACGCCGCAAAGGAAATCGGCCCGCTTTCACGCATAAACAAGGCAGAATACGACGCGCTCAAGGTGAAGCCGAGGCTTTATCTCGACAACAACGACGGCGTGATAAACACAAATCGCCTCGTATCCGCGACGACAGCGTTTTCGAGCGGCAAAAACGTATATCGCGCCTCGTCCGTGCAGCATATCACGGGCGGCAGAATAACAACCGAGTGCCTTGATTGGATCGAGTCTAAAACCGCTCCCATGCAAGCGGAGGCGGAGTTCGGCGAAAAGACGATATTATCCAGCTTCCACCACAACGTGCTTCCCCACTTCGAGCAAGAGGACGATATCCTGAAGGATTTCACTCTGTATAATTGGGAATACACCGCAAAACGTTTTCTCGATATGGGAGTCAGATATGCCTTCACTGGACACATGCACGCGTCCGACGCGATGACCTACACCGACGTCGAAGGCCGCACGCTATACGACTTCGAGACGGGCTCCATGATAAGCTACGCTTCTCCGCGCAGATACGTCACCCTGTCCCGCTTTAACTGCGACGGCAAATTGGGCGAACGGTTGGAATCCTCCGTACATATTCTCAAAAACATAAAGGAATTTGCAAGCGACAACATTGCCGATGCGGATCCCTGGAACCAGACTGCATACGACTCCGCGATGGCAGCCTTCAAAGCTATCCCCGACGACGCGGCGCACAAAGAGCAACGCGACGCCGCATGGCAGGCTGTGCTTGACTCCAACAAGGATTACTCCGTATATATCATCAGATACGACGAGTTTGCGGAGCTTGGCGACGACAATCTGTACAACGACTTCATCAGCAAAGATATTTATACCATCATCGTGGACAGAATGATAGACCACTTCATCACGGACAGGACCATCGACAGCCTTAAGCAGAGCGTCGAAACGCTTATGCTCGGCTTGGACGACGGCGCGCTCAAAATGGTTTTGGCAACAATCGGTACGGACGGCGCTACGCTCAACGGAGTCGTGCAATATATGATCGACACGGCGCTTTACGACCTCTACCCCGATACCGACGGCGACGGCAAAGCCAATTATCCGACCGTCAACAACGATAAAAACACGACCGCGCTTGAATTCGTGCTGGACGTAATCGACGACGTGCTCGATATGAAATACGGCAGCGACGATATCACAAGCACCGTAAACACGGCAAACAAAGGCAAGATGACCGTGCGCGAGATCGCAAGCTTCATCATGATGTCTCACTCCGCCGGCATGGAGATCTCGCTGGACGAAACCTTTGAAACCATCGACGCAAAATTCGGCGAGATCGCATGCGGAGAAAATCATTTCCGCTTCAAGCAGCCCACGGACAAGACTTATCGCAAACGCATGCTCGCGGCGATAAAGGATCTTGACGCGCAGCTTAAAAACGGCAAATTCGTCGAGATTTTGCTTGATAAAGTTCTCGATCCCCTCTACAAAAACGACGACTCCCTTCTCAAAACGGCTTTGAGATATGAGTTCGATTTTGAAAAATCTATTGCGAAAGGATATCTGACTCAAGCCCAATTCGACAACTTCAAGGCGGCGCTTTCCACACTGCTCGACACGGAGTTTGCAAAAACCGCAATCGAGAAGTTTATCCAAGGTCTGACCAAGAGCGAAGAGAGTCTCGGGCTGTCGAAAATCAGCCTCGTGTTCGACGCAAACAAATTGATGTTGGGCGACCTGATAAACAGGCTTGTCCCCATCGTGAAGCCGCTTGTCGCAAATATGATGGGCTTCAACATGGAAGGCAACACCCTCATCGAGATCGTCGACAATTTGCTTGAAGGCTATGTCACGCCCAGCTTCCTTGTAGGTTTGGGCGGAATTGCGGACAACATCGTCATGGCGTTTGCGACGGACGTATATCCCGATCTTGCCGACGATACAAACCCCGCGCTTACCTACTCTCTGCAGCCGTACGACGGCTATGTCTACGGCGGCATGAAGATGTCCTACGTGAGCACTCTCAACAAGCTGTCCGAGGTCGGCGCGGACTTCAATGCTGCGACCCAGCTCAACGGCAGAGTGCCGAGCCGCGTCACCGCGAACTTCGACACAAAAGACAGCACGACCGCTTATACCTTTAAGTTCTACACTGCGGAGGACGTATACGGCACCTTCAAATATAAGACTGCCGCCGACGGCGAATGGATAAGCCTTTCCACGTCCAAAGCGCAAGCGGATATGAGCAAGGATTATATCGACTCCGTGGCAACGAGAACGGACGGCAACATCAAGGTGGATATGCTCACGCAAACGAAGCCCGTTTATCTGCCTCTCATCGACCTCGGTCTGGCCTGCCTCACGCACGCGGAGATCATGAACGATAAGGACGTGCCCTACACCTATAAAGACCGCGACAACGCGCCTAAAAACAGCGTGGTGTATTGGAACGTGACCACAGTCACTGTCTCCGGTCTTGCCGCAAACACCAAATACTATTATGACCTCGAAGGCAGCTATAAGGAAAACGGCAAGGACGCGTCATTCTCTCTTGCACAGTTTAAGGGCAAAGAGCAATTTACGTTTACGACGGCCGCGGACGACAGTGTGACGGCTTTCGAGTTTTTGACCATCGCAGATATCCAAGGCATGATCCAGGGCATGTACGAAGACAGCTTCAATGCGGTCAAAGCCCTGCTTGCCGACGAAAGAACGAAGGATTTCGACTTTATTCTCAACGCGGGCGACATGTGCGACAACGGCAAGAACTTCAATCAGTGGTCGTATGCGCTCGACACATACGGCGAGCTGTTTGGCAACACTTCTATGTTCTTCTCCGCAGGCAACCATGAAGACGGCTCCAACGCTATGGCAAACTATTTCAACTACACACTGCCCGTAGACGGGGACGGAGAAAGACTTCAGGAGGACGTCACCGACGGTATGTTCTTCTCCTTCAACTACGCAAACGCGCACTTTATCGTGCTCAACACCAACGACGCTAACAACAGCGGTCTTGGCGAAGTCCAGCTCGAATGGTTGAAAAACGACCTTGCAAACAGCAATGCCAAATGGAAATTCGTCCTCATGCACAAGAGCATCTTCAGCGGCGGCTCGCACTCCACGGACGGCGAAGTCGTTGCAATGCGCAAGCAGCTTGTGCCGTTGTTCGACAAATACGGCGTCAACATCGTATTTGCGGGACACGACCACACCTACACCTCTACATACCTCATCGACAGCAAGGGCAAGGTGGTCGACAAGAGCAACTTCGACGGCGTGCAATATACCGGAGACGGCGTGCTGTACGTGACTCTCGGCACGATGGGCACAAAATACTATACCTACAAGGAGAATAAGGACGTAACGCCCAAATTCGACAAGGACAACAGCATCCTGCACACGCTCGATTCGCAGACCTTCGGCAAAGTCGTGGTCGACGGCGATACGCTCACCTTCACCGGCTACTACTACAATCAAAACGAGAACAAGCTTCAGACAGTCAGCGAAAGAGTTCTCTCCGCAACAAAAGTCGTGGACAAGAACCTGATCATATCTCTGTCGGTCGTCATTCCCGTCGTCGTGATCGCGGCAATCGTAGCAACAGTTATCATCCTCAAGAAAAAAGGCAAAGGCCCGAAGAACGCCGTTGCCGACGAGCAATAATTTTAAGGGCTCGCAAAAACACCGCCGAATTTCGGCGGTGTTTTTATATGCTGCGAAATAGTCGCAATCTACGCTTCTATTATGTTAAAGCTCGTCTGCTTCTCTCGCTGTTACACATTTTGCCGTCCCGAAAAGTCCGTATCGGGCTTTCACGGGCTTTACGCATGTCGCGCGAGCGACACAGCTTATTTGCCGTGCTATCGACGCATACGGCATCAAAGGCGCGTCAAACTAAACTACAACTTTGACAACTATTCCCGTAGACTGTCGCGACCTCAAAGCTTGTCGTAATCCTCGTCGCTTACGGGCTCGAGCCATTGATTGGCGCAGTTTTCTCCGGGTACTTCAACCGCTATATGAGAAAACCAACCGTCCTTTGCCGCGCCGTGCCAATGCTTCACGCCCGCGGGTATTGTGACGACGTCGCCCTCGTTAAGCTCGCGCGCGGGCTTGCCCCACTCCTGATACCAGCCTCTTCCGCACGTGCAAAGCAGTACCTGTCCGCCTCCTTTGTCCGCGGTGTGTATATGCCAATTATTGCGGCATTCGGGCTCGAACGTGACGTTTGCCATAAATACCGTTTCACGCGGGTCTGTCAAAGGCTTCAAATAGGATTTACCTGCAAAATACCGTGCATATGCGTCGTTAGGCTCTCCCAATCCAAACATACCTCCGTGCAAGCTCGCTCCGTCGCATTCTTTATAGACTTCCTTCGCCATCCTGAACGCCGCCCACGCGTTGGGCCAACCCGCATAAAACGCGAGATGCGTGATAATCGCCGCCATCTCTTCCTTTGTTACGCCGTTTTGCTTTGCCGTCGTCAGATGATACTGAAAGGACGAGTCTACCATACCCTTGCTTATGAGCGCGCTTACTGTCAGTATCGAGCGCGTCTTCAAGGATAGAGCGCCGCCCGACCACACCTCGCCGAATAGCACGTCGTCGTTTAGCACCGCGAACTGCGGAGCGAAATCGCCGAGTCCGTCTCTGCCCGCCGTCTGTTTTATTTTCATATAAGGCCTCCTTGTTTCACAGTTTCTTAAAATAAAATACCGCTCATACGAGCGGTATTTTATAGTAGTTTTTTAAGTTATGCCAACACGCCGTTGGTGATGGTCTTTGCAGTTTCTTCAGCATTGTAAGCAAACACGATGCCCACTGTGCCGCCGGTACCTGCGGTTCTCGTACGGCAAGCGTCGTCGCTGCCTTCGATCCATGCCTTGACTCCGACGGTCTTGATGCTGTCGTCAATCGCCGTATCCGCGCTGTTGTAAACAAAGCCGCTGAATTCCCATTTCCAGAGAGTCGTTTCCGTGCCCTCGGTGGTCTTGCCTTGGACGTTGGTCGTATCCGTCACTTTCGTGAAAGCGGTGCCGAGCGTATAATCGTTGAATGCGTTCACCGTGGTTGTCGTACCGTCGATGGTGATTTCAAACATGAGAGCAGCAGCCATACCGGGCTTGAGCTCATTGACGAAATCGAAATTTGCGGGCGCATAGAATTCAACCGTGATGGTGTACCAGATCTGCTTCACTTCCGCTGCGGTTGCTCTGATACCGAGTTCTACGTCGAGATAATCCGTATTAGCCGCAGAAGCCTTGAACTCCGTAGGAGTGGGGTTGTCGGGATTGACCGTGGTGTTGTACTTTTGAGCGGTGATGAAGTCGCCTGCCGCAACGCCATCGGGAAGAGTCGTGTCCGCCGCATACATCTTGCCTTCGCCGAAGTTTGCCTCGTCATACTTGGTGGTTGCATGCGCAAAGCCGTTGGTGATGAACGGAGCGCCGAGCGTAACCGTGCTACCCATACCGTTGCCGCCTGTCCAGCTTGTCCCATAGGTCACTTCGCCGTTGACATAGCCGTCGATACCCGTGGAAACCACTGCGGTATTTCTGACGCCGATGCTCAAGCCTTCCATCGCGCTGGTGGTCATGTTGAAGTTGTCAACGGACACCGTGGACGTGGATGAGAACCATGCGTAGGTCGCGGTCGTGAGGGATGCAATTAAGACAACAACCATGACGACTGTTGAAATAATCAAACCTTTCTTTTTCATAATCTTCTCCTTTTTTTACAGGGCGTACCCTGATATTTCCTTAATTGCGGCGTATCCGCCGAGGCTGTGCGCATAGCGCATATAGCGCGCGCAAAATGTGTTATACACATTGTACAATATCCAAATTGCATTGTCAATGTTTTGTCAAAATTTTTTCGTTTACCGTGCGCGCGTCCGCATATGAGCGATGACGAAGCGTCGGATTTCGCGACGTTTGCTCAAAATGCGGTGAAATTCACACCCATTTTCACAAATCCGCCGAGTGCGTCGTTGACGCAGTCGAAGTCGCTCCCCTCCAACCATATGCAAACATAGCAATACATTATATCGTCTTTTTGCAAAGTTGTGTTGCGCTGAAAGACAAATTTATCGTTATCGAAGGGCGTGGCGGCAAAATATCCGTCCTCGATCGCCTCGGCAAGCTTATCGCCCGTCAGATCCTTTTCATATTCGGTAAGATCGTAATTGGGCAGGTCGGAGCCCTGCGGATATGCGACGTATTCTCTATATCCCGTCTCCGGGGTGCTTTCCATATTTATATTGGTGTCCTCAAGCTTGGAGTTGTTGCTGCGGGAGGCAAATATCTCCACGGAAGTCTCTCTGTCCGTCGCGGTCAGATCGTCGCTCTTGAAGCTCATGCCCCACATCACGCGCACGGCGTTCTGCAAGCCGCGGTCGTCATAGTCGAGAGTCATCTCGTATGCGATGTTCGCGTCGGATTTGCCGGTGTTTTTCACCATAAAGACAAATCTTATGAAATTGGTGCCGTTGAGCTCGCCGAGCGTCACCGACGGCGCGTCGAGCAGCGCGCGCACTTCTTCCACGGTGTCGATCTTCTCTCTGCCGTACTTCCGATTGTAGCTCACGTCCCAAATCGTGTTGGGACCGTTGGCGTTGAGATAAGGCGTCCACATGCTGTTGTCTATCGACAGCGACAGCGATTTGTCCTCGTCCTGCGACTTGGCGGTGATACGCACGTTGTTTTCCTGTATAAACAGCAGCATCACGTATACAACGGAGGTTATCGTCAAGGCAAACACCAGCATAAGCACCATCGCTTTTTTAAACTTGCGACGCGCTTCCTCCCTCTTGACGCGCTTTGACGCAACGATGGAATCCTCCCACTCCTTTTTGAGGCGGGCTTGCTCCTTCCTGTCTGCGCGCGCAGAGCTTTTATCCGCTTTCTTCTTTCCCTTGGCAGGTTTGCCGGAGCTTGCGCCGCCGTTATCGGCAGCCGTCTTCTCCTTTTCCTCCTCCGGCGCGGATAGAGCTGTGTTTGTCTTTTCTTCCATAACCCCTATTTATATCTATTATATATCATTATTTTCGATGAGTCAAAAGCGGTGATAGCTGCCGTCCTCCTCGAAGTAGCCGAAGGGCACCCATT
>CANDBZ010000055.1 GCA_947383095.1 uncultured Clostridia bacterium
AGATCATTGTTGGTGACTGGAGTTCAGACGTGTGCTCTTCCGATCTTGAAAATATCAAGCTTTTGCATATCTTTTTTGCCATCATAATATCCTAAAACAATGTTTATCTGCCGTTTTATCTTGTTAAACTTGCTTTTTCAGCATTTCAAAGACTTTTACGTGCAGTATGTGCCCGAGCGAGTCCGCCTTGACGCCCGTCAATTTAGAGCTTGCAGCTTGAGTTATGCCGTCATAAAACAATGCGATCATGACGGTGTTTTCTACTATGTAATCCTGATATGATCCTACGGCTTCCTTCAAAGCGTTTTCGTTGTCGGCGTTTGCCATTGCCTTGACGATGCTGCCGTATTCAGTTGTATTGCCCGCTTCGTCCTCTATAAGAAGCTGCCCGTGCGCGACGGGATTTGCCATATCGAGCATGCTCGTGTTTTTTGCAAGCGTATACCTTGTCGCGTATCCAGCCTCGAAGTCATATCCCTTTGCGGTAATAGTCGCAAGGCTTGCCATATGCCTGCCGTTTTGCATATACGATTGCCAATCGCTGCCTTTTTCTATGAATACGACTTCCACCATGCCGGTTTCTTCTATTTGAGGCTTGAGGAGCTGGGCGTACTGTTCGTCGTTGGTTCCGGAGTGCACAAGCAGCTCGAGGCGGAATTTGCGCTTTTCGCCGTATCCTTCTTGCTGGAGCAGGCGTTTTGCCTCTTCGATGTCGCGCGCGCGGTCGGGGGTTTCCTTGTAGCCGAACAGCCCCTCGCAAACAAATCCTTCCTTGGACGGTGCGGCGCTCAAACTGCCGAAATCCCTGCGCAGTTTTTCATAGTCTATCGCCTTTGCTATAGCCCTTTTGACGTTTTTGTTTGTAACGATCTGATTGTTGAAAAACAGTGTTTTTTTGACGCCTTTGGTGGGGCTTGTATACAGTTTTATGCTGTCGCTGCCTTGCAACGCGGCGTACGTAGTGTCGTCGATGCCGCTGCCGTAGTTGAAAATCATGTCTATTTCACCCGCTTTCAGCGCCAGGCTCATGACGTCGGCGGAGCCGTATTGCTTTATAATGACGGAGCTTATCGCAATCGATTGCGCAAAAGGATAGTCGCCGTATTTTGAAAACGTGAGCGTTCCTGCCGCCTTATCGCGACCGACGTATTTGAAGGGACCGCAGCCTACGACGGATTTTTCATCGGACAAGCTCTGTTTTGTTTCGTCGATCAGCAAATGGCGGGGCAAAACGCTTTCCTGCGATATTTTCGATAGCAGCTTGCCGTACATGCCGCAAAGCGTATAGGTGAGAGAGGACTCCGATTTTTGCACGCGCGCATAGTCCTCGCCTTGCTTTAGCGAAGCAAGAGTAAATTCAACGTCGTCTATCGTGACGGGCGCGCCGTCATGCCAGGTGTAGCCGTCTATCATAGTCAGCGTAAGCGTTTTCCCGTCCTCGGAGACCGCGTACTCGCAAAGCAAGGGTCGGTAGCCTTCCTCGGTATAAGACACGGCGGTCAGTTGAGACAGAGAAGAAGCTATTTTGTCGAAATTGTAGCCCGCCGCACCTCCGGCGGAATCGAGTCTGTTGAGCGAGTCGACGTTCATAGTCGTTCCGACCACGAGAACGTCGGCGGAATCAGGCTCGCGGTCGCACGCCGTGAAAACCGCGCAAAGCAGTATTACGATCGATAGAAGCATCGACAAAAATAAAACCCGTTTTCTCATTTCAGCTTTTCCCTCGAATTTTAGATATCATTCCGTTTTCAATGACATAGATCCCGTCGCAGACTCCGGATACTATGCCCATGTCGTGCGAGATGAATATAAGCGATATGCCTCGCTCGCTCACAAGCTTTTCAAACAGCGATATAACGTTGTTCTGCGTGGAGGCGTCCAACATGGATGTGGATTCGTCGCTGATAAGCGTCGTGGGGTCGGTTGCAAGCGCGCGTGCGATCACGACGCGTTGCGCTTGTCCGCCGCTCAACTGCGACGGCAGACGGGCGGCCAACACGCGCTCGAGCCCGACATAATCGAAAAGCATAAGCATTTTTTCTTTTGCGTCTTTTCCTCTCCTTGCCGTTTTTGACGCAACCAGCGCCTCCTTAACGGCGTCGCCGACGCGTTGCATCGGGTCGAGCGAGCTGTGCGGTTGTTGAGGTATCAGGCATATGCGCGCGCCCGTTTTTTTGACGTATCTGCCTTTTTCGTCGTACAGGCGTTTGCCGTCGACGAAAATTTGTCCCTCCGACGGTCTCAAGATGCCGCAGAGGATATTTGCAAGTGTGCTTTTGCCTGCGCCGCTTTCACCCGATAGTCCTATGATTTTGCCGTCGGGGACGGTCATAGTCACGTCGCGTAGCGGCGTAACGGAGCTTTTATTTTTGCCTTTGCCCACGGCAAAGCTTTTTGTGAGGTTGTTTATTTCGATCATAAAGCGCCGTCCGTTTGCGTCCACGCGGAATGCGCGGCGAGAAGCTGCGCCGTATATGCGCTTTTCGGGCTTGAAAAAACTTCTTTGGAAAGCCCCTGCTCCTGCGTTTCGCCGTCCTTCAGAACGAGGGTGAGGTCGCATTTTTTTGCAAGCTCGATGCTGTGCGTGACGATAATAGTCGCGGCGTCGCAAAAGCTGTCGGAAACGCATTGCCAAAATACGTCCGCAGAATCGGCGTCAAGTCCCCGCGTAGGCTCGTCCGCTATCACAAGCGTCGGGTCGGCGCACATAGCCATGGCTATGGCGACGCGCTGCGCCTGACCTCCGCTCAACTCAAACGGATATTTATCTAGGGCACCGTCATCGAGCCCCGCCGCCGACAGCTTGGAAGCCGCCAAAGCGGCGAGTTCCTTGCGGCACAGGCGCGCTCCGTTGCGCTTTAGCGCCTCAAAAATTTGAGTTTTTATTTTCATCGACGGGTTTAAGGCGTCCTGTCCCTCTTGAGGTATCAACACTATATCCCGTCCGAGAAGCCTCCTTTTGCGCTTGCCGTTTGCAATCAGATCCAAGCTATCAAGCGTCGCTTCGCCCGTCGCAAAGCAGTTGTCGGGAAGCAGTCCCAATAAAAGATTGACGATCATGGTTTTTCCGCAGCCGCTTTCGCCGACTATGGCAAGCGTTTCGCCGGAACGCACGCTGAAGCCGACGTCCTTGACGACGGCTTGCACGGAACGCATGAAATGCGCGTAAATATTGAGTTGTTTCACTTCCAACGCCATATAACTATTTATAATTATAAGATGCTGTCGCGCTACGGTCAAACCAAATGCGCAAAAATATATCGTATTTTCGTATAAATCAATACAAAACCAAATGAAATGTTTTGTTTTATGAACAAAACAAAACACTGTGTCTTGACATCGCCGTGTATTGGCAATATAATTCGATTGAAAAGCCAAATCGAAAGTTTTTGAGGTGACGTTATGAACAAAAAAAACGCAGTGACTACGGAGAAAATTTACAACGCGCTTGCGGAGGTCCTGTTGAAGAAGGATTACAATGATATGCGCATACAGGACGTGCTTGACGTTTCGGGGGTTGCGCGCAGCACTTTTTACGCGCACTATAAAACCAAAGAGGAGTTGCTTAAGTCAGTATGCGCGACCATATTCGGTCATGTGTTTTCGCATACGCTTGCAGAGGAGAGGAGTCATGATTTTTCAAGATCGTCGATTTTCGACTATAAGCATTTTATAACGCACATTTTTTATCATTTGCATGATGAAAAAAAGCTTATACACGCTATTTTGTTGTCTCAAAGCAAGGATATATTTCTCAATTTCCTGCGCGGGGAGCTGCGCGAATTTGCTACCGCATGCGTAGAGAATAATTTTGTCGCAAAGAAGAGTATTCCGGACGAGTTGAAGGTGTGCTCGGTCATTGAGAATTTTATCATCGTAGTCGATTATTGGCACAGACAGGATTTCAGAGAAACGCCGGAAAAATTGACGGAGTATTTTATTGAAATGAATACCTGACGCAAACGCTCGCAAACGTCCGTTTCGAGTCAGTCAAGATTTTTCGGAACGCTCTTTAAGGGTAAAAACGCGTTGAGAAAATAATGCGAAACGAGCAGTATGTGCAGCATGACGAAGATATACATTTGCGCGGCGGCGGTGATAAAGGTCGCTTTTTCGGGAGAATTCACGCACAGCACCGCAAAAATGCCCGTTATTATCAAAAACGCGAGCAATGAAAGATTGATAGTCGCTTGCAGACTGTTGCGCTTGACGGTGCAGAGGGCAAGCGCGATCAGTACGACGACAAACATAACGAAGCCCGCCGTCGCAAAGACGTTGTGTATCTTGCGCATCACATAATGCTGATATATGTCGTCAGATATAAACGGGACGGAGATCCCGATCAACAGAAACAGACAGCTTGCGGCAGTCAAAGCATAAAAGAAAATTTTGACTTTGCGCGTATAGCAGCCGCTGTCAAGCGACAGCTTGAGCAGATATACGAAAACGGCGATGTTTATTAAACCCCAAAAGTATACGGCGGGGAGCATGCCGTTTTGCCAGCCGAGCTTTGAAATCGACGTGGTCACAAGGTTTGCGCCTCCGCCCGCGATCATAGATATTGAGATTATCGGGCAGACGACAAAGCACAGCAAAAGCGCGACGGCGTCGTGGACTTTTTTGTGCGCGACGAGATATGGAGGCTTTGGCATGGATGCGTCGTATATTTTCATAAGCACCTTTTGCATAAGTGATATAGATACAGCGTACATTAGAATTTTGATAAACTGTTTACAGAAATATTTCTAAAATGTTACAAACCGTGCCGCAAACTCGATTTAAGTGATATAATGACTTCATGGACGATAAAAATAAAGTGATTTTGGAAAAACTTCGCGCGCTTGAAGGCTTCATCGGCAATACGCCCGTTTTGAATATGGGCGACGGTGTTTGGGGGAAGCTCGAGGGCGAAAATCCGGCGGGCTCGATAAAGGACAGGGCGGCTTTTTATATCTTAAAGCGCGCGGCGGAGCGCGGCGATTTGCAGGAGGGAGGCACGGTCGTCGAGGCGACAAGCGGCAATACGGGCATCGCGCTTGCGTATATCGCAAGAGAGATCGGGGTCAAAGCGGTCATGTGCATGCCGGAAAACATGAGCGAACAGCGTCGCAAGCTTATGTCTGACTACGGCGCGGAGCTTGTCCTGACGCCAAAAAACGACGGTATGGCGGGAGCCGTCGCCGCGGCAAGGCTGATAGAAAAGGAAAGAGGCGCTTACGTCGCCAATCAATTTGAAAATTATGCGGGAGTCGAGGCGCATTTATATACGACCGCGCCGGAGCTTTTTGCGCAGATAGAAGGCTTGAGATATATTGTAGCCGGAGTCGGAAGCGGCGGCACGACTATGGGCATAGCAAAGTACATAGAAGATAGAGGCTTAAATTGCAGTGTTGTCGCAGTCGAGCCTGCTTCGAGTCCGCTTATGTCAAAGGGATATGCGGGGACGCACGGCATTCAGGGAATAGGCGCAAATTTCGTGCCGAAGCTTGTAAATAAAGACAAATTTTTCAAAATAATGACGGTTGAAGATCAAGACGCATTGCAAAATGCGAGGTTTATATATCAAAAATTCAACATTAAATGCGGTATTTCGTCAGGAGCGGCATATTGCGCCGCAAAACGTCTGCGCGACGAGGTCGACGGAAGCATAGCCGCGATACTGCCGGATAACGGCAGCAGGTATCCCGAAGAACTGTATGTTTAGCTTAATTTGGGTCGGCAAAGGCGAGAAGTTTACATAATAGGAAAATGTCATTTGCTCAATGCTACCGAACGGGTAAAATCAAGCGGCTAAAACGTCGAAATGAGAATATCATACATGCCGTGTCGAAGCGATGCGGCTTTTGCTTTACTATTGCCGCAAATGATGATAAAATTTACAGTGTTTCAAACATATAAGAGGTTTTATGACAAAAAAACGCGTGGTTGTCGGTATGTCCGGCGGGGTCGATTCCGCTGTAGCTGCGGCGCTGCTCAAAGAGCAGGGCTTTGACGTTGTCGGGCTTTATATGTCGAATTGGAAAGAAACGGATGAGGGCGGCTGCTGTACGGGCGAACAGGATTGGTCGGACGTAGGACGCGTTTGCGACAGAATAGGCATACCCTATTATTCCGTCGATTTTTCTCAACAGTATATGGACAACGTGTTTAAGCATTTTGTCGAAGAGTATAAAAAAGGGCGTACGCCCAATCCCGACGTGCTTTGCAACAGAGAGGTAAAGTTCGGACCTTTTGCGGATTTTGCGCGCGAGATGGGCGCGGATTATATAGCCACAGGACATTATTGCCGTGTGCGTCACGACGGCGACTCGCATTATTTATTGAGAGCGGCGGATGACAATAAGGACCAGACGTATTTTTTGAATCAGGTCGGCTCGCGGCAACTGCGCGACGTGATTTTTCCGCTTGGAGATCTGTTTAAATCGCAGGTGCGCGAGGCGGCGCGCAGGTTCGGCATTCCCGTCGCGGAGAAGAAGGACAGCACGGGGATTTGCTTTATAGGCGAGCGCAATTTCCGTCGATTTTTATCGCAGTATATTCCAATGAAGGACGGCGATATCGTCACTCGAGACGGAAAGATCGTGGGAAGACACGGCGGCGTATACTATTATACTATAGGGCAACGCAGGGGCCTGGGCATAGGCGGCAGCGAGGACGGCAACGGCGAAAGATGGTTTGTGCTCGACAAAGACGTCGAAAAAAATCTGCTCATCGTGTCGCAGGGTGAGGACGACGTTCTTTATAAAAACGCGCTCGAGACCGATGGCTTCAACTTCATTACGCCACCTCCGGCAAAAGAATTTGACTGCGAGGCGCGTATAAAGCACCGTCAGCCGTTGCAAAAAGCAAAAGCTTATGTCCAAGCAGGAGGCGTCAGGATTGTTTTCGATAAAAAGCAACGTGCGATCGCTCCCGGACAGTATGCCGTCGTTTATATCGGCGAGCTTTGCTTGGGCGGCGGAGCGATAAGCCGAGCTTTCGATATTTGAAATCGATTTGGTTTTTAAAGCGCGAGACTATGGTCCCGCGCTTTTTTACTCGCGCGTGCGCGCGTACGCGTACATAATATATATGCGCGCGTAGTGACAAACGCCGCGCAAAATAACAATATATTGTGTTGCGCTTTTCGTCAGAAAAATTTCTCGAAAAAAATCTCAAAAAGTGCAAAAAAACGCTTTACAAATGACCGTGATTGTAATATGATAAGCAAGCTATCGTAAAACGCGGGATAAAGTGCGGCGCAAGCCAAACGGAATCTTGCAAAAAACTTTTAAAAACCTTGCAAAAGCGTTTGACAAAGTATCGAGATTATGATAGCATAAATAAGCTGTCTACAAAAAGACGGCAACGAACCTTGATAATTGAATATTTCAAAAAGCGATTTTTTAATGCGAATTGAATCAACATTAAAATTAACGTCTAAAAAACCTTTGAACAAAAAGTTATAGACAGTCAAGATTGAACTCAAGAGTTTGATCCTGGCTCAGGACGAACGCTGGCGGCATGCTTAACACATGCAAGTCGAACGGACTGATTCCTTCGGGATGAAAGTTAGTGGCGAACGGGTGAGTAATGTATGAGCAACCTGCCTCTATCTACGGGATAGCAGTTGGAAACGACTGGTAATACGGTATATGACCACGGCACCGCATGGTGCAGCGGTAAAAGATTTTATCGGATAGAGATGGGCTCATATCCCATTAGGTAGTTGGTGAGATAACAGCCCACCAAGCCTGCGATGGGTAGCCGAGCTGAGAGGCTGATCGGCCACATTGGGACTGAAACACGGCCCAGACTCCTACGGGAGGCAGCAGTGGGGAATATTGGGCAATGGAGGCAACTCTGACCCAGCAATGCCGCGTGAGTGATGAAGGTAGATTTATTGTAAAGCTCTTTTCTTTGGAACGAATAAATGACGGTACCAAAGGAATAAGCCCCGGCTAACTACGTGCCAGCAGCCGCGGTAATACGTAGGGGGCAAGCGTTGTCCGGAATGACTGGGCGTAAAGGGTGTGTAGGCGGTTTATTAAGTTAGAAGTGAAATACCTAGGGCTTAACCCAGGTGCTGCTTCTAAAACTGATAGACTTGAGTGCAGTAGAGGAAAGTGGAATTCCTAGTGTAGCGGTGGAATGCGTAGATATTAGGAGGAACATCAGTGGCGAAGGCGGCTATCTGGACAGTAACTGACACTGAGGCACGAAAGCGTGGGGAGCAAACAGGATTAGATACCCTGG
>CANDBZ010000056.1 GCA_947383095.1 uncultured Clostridia bacterium
GAGATCATTGTTGGTGACTGGAGTTCAGACGTGTGCTCTTCCGATCTCTCTGTCCGCCTCGTCCGTTTCGCAAAGCGCATGCTCTATTTCCCGCAAGCTTTCAAACGGCGTAAGCGACAGAGCCTTTTCCTTTCCGCCCGCCGACTGCGCATAATTCGCAAGCGCGGAAAGTATCTTGGGATATTCAAGCGTTGTAAGACTTTTGCTGTCGAACATATATCGATCGGCTCCGTTATCTGATTTTAGCGCCCGTTTTGCGCTTGAGGACGGCAAGTATCCTTGTCATCTGCTGCGCGATCTCGTCGTCGGTAAGCGTGCGCTCGGCGGACGAGAAGGAAAAACCTATGCCGACGCTCTTTTTGCCTTTGCCGATCTGATCGCTCCTGTACGTGTCAAAGATACGCACGTCGGTCAAATGGGCGATCTTCGCTTTTTTTACCGCCGCGAGCATATCTCCGACGGGGACCTCTTCGTCAACCACGACAGCGAGGTCTCTTTCTATAGTCGGAAATTTCGAGAACGCCGCGAATTTGGGTTTTGCGAGATTTTTTACGGAATACATAGATTCTACCGACAGCTCCGCCACATATACCCTCACGTTTTCGAGCCCGTAGGTCTGCGCCGCGCTCGGGTGCAGTTCACCTATAAAACCGACTGATTTTCCGTCGATCAAGACCTCCGCCGCTCTTCCGCTATGCAGATACGGACGGTCGCTGCGTTTATACTCCGCAGTAAGACGCAATGCGTCAAGTCCCTCTTCAACTGCGGATTTCAAGCTGAAAAAGTCGACGCCGTCGCCGTACATGCCTATGCAAAGACGCTCTTCCTCAAAAGGCAGCTCCTCAAGGGGCAATGACTTTGGCAGATACGCTCTCGCAAGCTCGAACAAAGCCGCTTCTTTATTAAAATGGGTAAGATTGTATGCAAGCGTTTCGAGCATGCTGTGGGTAAGCGTCGTGCGCATGACGCTCAAAGCTTCGCCCAACGGGTTGACGAGACGGATAGTATTTCGCGCCTTATCGTCCGCCGACAAACGCAGTTTATCCGCGAAATCGGGCGAAGTGAAGGAATACGTTACGCTCTCGTGCAAACCGCAAGCGCACAGCCTGCGTTTGAGTATATCGTTGACCTTCATCCTTTCGTTCATACCGCCGCTTGTGAGCGATGCGTATTTAAACAGCGTGGGTCTTATATGACGGTAGCCGTATACGCGGATAAATTCTTCCGCTATATCGTTCACGCCGACTATATCCTCTCTGTCCTCCTTTACGATCGCAACCAACGCGCCGTCTTCTTCGCTCACGGCTATGCCGAGCTTTGTCAAAATGGAAATAAGCTCGTCTTTGGGCACGCCGCAGCCAAGGATGTCGCGAAGCTGCTTGAGGGTGAACCTGATTTTTCTTTCCTTTGCGAAATCGATTTTGACGTCGATAACGCCGTCGACGATATCGCCGCTGCCGCTTTCATATACAAGCGTGAGCGCGCGCTTCAGCGCGTATTCCTGCGAAGCGAAGTCTATGCCTTTTTCAAATCTCGATGAGCTGTCCGAACGCAGTCCGAGCGTGCGCGAGGTGCGGCGTATATTGTCGCGCGCAAACTTTGCGGACTCGAACACGACCTCCGCAGTATCCTCTTTTATGCCGCTGTTGAGACCGCCCATGATCCCCGCGATGGCTACGGGACGGTCGCTGTCGCAGATCACGAGCATACTTTTGTCGAGCTTATTTTCCTTGCCGTCCAACGAGAAGATATTTTCGCCGTCGCGCGCATTGCGCACTACGATCTCGTTGCCCACGAGCTCGCGCCTGTCGAACGAGTGCATGGGCTGTCCGATTTCCGTGAGCACGTAATTTGTGATATCGACTATGTTGTTTATCGGGCGTATGCCGACCGCGCGCAAACGCGCTTTGATTTTCGGCGAAGACGGGAATATCCTGACGTTTTTCACTCCTGCCGCCATATATCGCGGGCAAAGCAGTTGATTTTGCACCGTTACCGTCAAAGTATCGGATATATTGCCGCCCGACGTTTTGTAGTTTACCGATGGCTCGCGGCATTCCTTGCCGAGCGCAACCGCAACCTCCTTTGCGAGCTTGTATATGCTGTTGCAATCGGGCCGGTTTGCCGTCACGGCGATATCGAGAACCACGTCGTTATAGCCGAGCGCGTCGAGCGCGTTTATCCCCAAAGCCGTGCCGTTTTCAAATCGCAGTATGTCTCCCTTTTTCTGTCCGTCGACGTCGTCCTCCGTCAATCCCACTTCCTCGAGACCGCAAAGCATGCCTTCGCTGCGCACGCCGCGCAGTTCGCCTTCGTTTATTGTCGAACCGTCCGCGAGAACGGCTCCGTCGAGAGCGACCGCGATAGTTTCGCCGCCGACGACGGGCACGTTTGTGACGACCTGTATGGTCTTTTCTCCGACGTCGATCTGCGTCACGCGCAGTCTGTCCGCATTGGGATGCCGTTGCACGTCGACGATCTTGCCGACGACGACGTTGCTCGCCTTTTTGTTTTGATATACGATCTCCTCCACCTCGAAGCCGATCGCTACCAGCTTTGCCGCAAGAACCTCCGGCGTCACGTCTATATCCACATAATCTTTAAGCCAAGAAACGGGCGTAAACATATACGGTACCTCCTCAATTAAACTGCTTCAAGAAGCGCATATCGTTTTCATACAGCATTTTGATGTTGGGTATGCCGTATTTTATCATGGCGATGCGGTCTATGCCGAAGCCGAACGCAAACCCGCTGTACACGCTGCTGTCTATGCCGCACGCGTCGAATACCGCGGGATTGACTATGCCCGCCCCGAGTATTTCCACCCAGCCCGTGCCCTTGCACACCCTGCAGCCTTTGCCGTGACACATCGAGCACGTGACGTCCACCTCGACGGACGGCTCCGTAAACGGAAAATAGGACGGCCGCAGACGCACTTTCGTATCCTTTGAAAAAATCTTTTGCGCGAACGTTTGCAGACAGCCCTGCAAATCTCCCATAGTGATGTGCTTGTCAACCGCAAGCCCCTCGAACTGATTGAATATAGGGCTGTGCGAAGCGTCGTCGTCGCTCCTGTACACTTTGCCGGGCACTACTACGCGGATGGGCGGCTTTGATTGCGTCATTATGCGCGCCTGCATTGCCGAGGTCTGCGTGCGCAACAAAATACTGTCGTTGACATAAAACGTATCCTGCATATCGCGCGAAGGATGATCCTTTGGTATATTCAGCAGCTGAAAATTAAACAAATCGCTTTCTATTTCCGGTCCCTCTGTAACGCTGAAGCCCATATTCGCAAAAATTTCGATCAATTCCTGCGTAATAAGCGTCAAAGGATGCAACGTGCCCGTACGCTTGCCCTTTGCCGGCATCGTGACGTCGATGGCTTCCTCTTTTAAACGCCTGTCCAACTCGAGTTGAGATATAAGCTCCGTCTTGGCGTTGAGCGCGTTTTCCACTGCGGCGCGAAGCTCGTTCACCAATTTGCCCATCGCGGGACGCTCTTCCTTGGGGACGGTTGCCATATCGCGCATAAGAAGCGATATCTCGCCGCTTTTGCCGAGATACTTCACTCTCGCGTCGTTGAGTTGAGAGGTGTTTTCCGCGCGTTCTATAATATCGAGCGCGGCACATTTGATACCGTCAAGCTTATCTTTCATGAAAAAACTCCCATTATGCGCATATATTCGCATGCGCTTTCGCGTATATAATCTAACTAATTTAAAATAGCATCACTAATAAAATAAGTCAACAAATTGCCCCGTATGCTGTTGAAAAATCTCTTCGGACAAGCTATAATTAGTAAAACTCATTGAGGAAGAAGGAAATTGAAAGAACGAAAATCCGCCGTTGAGCTTATAAAGATTTTTGCCGTCGCAATGATTGTGCTTTGCCATGCCGTGCCCGATAGCTTTGTATTTGCAGACGGAACAATATATTCGAGAGCCGTCCCAACCGCCAATCCTCTGTTTCTGCTTATAAGCTTTATAGCCGGCTTGGGCTTGGCGGGCGACGTGATATTCATCGTATGCTCGTCATACTTTCTTGCAGATTCCAAAAAGTTCAAAGTAAGCAAAATTTCGACGATGATTCTCAACGTCTTTCTGATATCGCTCGTTTTCATGAGCGTCATACTTGCCCTTGGATATGAGCTCTCGCCTCTCGCCATAGTAAAACAGGTTTTTCCGACCATCTTTCAAAACAACTGGTTTATAAGCTATTACATACTTTTCTACTTGCTTCATCCTCTTTTCAACGCAATTATCGAAAAGCTTGATAAAAAATGTCACGCGATTGTCGCGCTCGGTTTATTCATACATTGCAGCATTGTGCTTTACGCGCTGGGCAATCCTCCCGGTATTAATAAATTTTTATGCTTCGTGAGCATTTATTTTATCGTTGCGTTTCTCAAAAAATACGGGCAAAGCTTTTGCAATTCAAAAAAACTCAATATATTGCTTTGCGTTATATCCGCCGTGTTATACATAGTATTGAGAGTGGGTTTGAACTATCTGGGACTTCGCATAGATTATTTGGAAAACAGGATGCTTGGGTATGCGCATATAAATTGTCCAATTCTCATAGTATTTTCAATCTCGCTGTTCAATCTAGCCAATATGCAGACTTGGCGTTGTAAATTCATAAACTATCTGTCGTCGTTATCGCTTTTGGTATATATAATTCATCACAACAACCTCTTCGCAACCTATATTCAGCCGCAATGGTTTCCGTTTTTCGTCGGCAACGCAGGTCATTCTTCTTTATTGTCCGCATCTTTGCTTCTTGCAGCGATATACTTTGTCGCAAGCGTCGCGCTGGCTTCCGCATATCGCTTCAGTATTGAAATAGCAATCAAAAAGATTTCCTCATACGTCGATAAAGGCGTTACTGATTTGATACAAAAGCTTAAACGCAGATATGAGGAACGAAAGGCGGCGTCCTTAAAATCCTGCGACGAATAATTTCATTTGCGCGGAACAATCAGCGTGATGTTTAAGGGCTTTTCACCGAGTTGAATCTGTTCAACGCCGCTCAACTTGGTATTTCCCATAAAAAGCGCTTTTTCTTCTCCGCGCTTCAAATGAAGCTCGTTATCTATTCCGTACGCGTTAAAGACCAAATCGGCGGCGACTATCTGGCTTGGCAGCGAAGGTGTGATACGCAGCTTGCCTCCGCTTGTAGAAATCCCGAAGTTTATTGTATTAAACTTATAGATAGGCTCAAATGTATTCTCATTATTTACGATATTCGCAATACTTTTGGATTTTTTATATCGTTTTTTGTTGTTATTCGCAAAATATAAATTCATGAAATGCTTTGACGCCAAAGCAGTCGCAAGCATGGAAATATCTTTTTTTTGATTGGTTATGCAAACGCGCCTCCCAAACAGATCCATGCGTTTTATCATCATATGCCCTGCCGAGGCGCTGTTCATATACTTGTCAAGGCGTATGGTATACATAAACTCATCCAAATTCTCTTTGTCGCTCGCTTGCTTGATGAGCGCAAGAAAATTGCTTTTTGTATCGGGAGCGGCTTGCGAAAAAATTTCGTATTTATCCAAGATTTCAAGCGGCGTATAATACCGCGTAAAATCGTATTCGTTTACGACGCGCGAGGTCGCCAATATGCTTTGCAAGACTTTGTACAGCGAATCGGTGGTCTCATCGTGAATTTTTTCAAAATATTCCATTCTGTAGCCGGCTCTCACTGCGCATATGCTCAAAAACAGTCTCGAGCGAGTCAGTTTTTTATATTTCGGCGATAAAAGCACGGGATTGTATACGTATTTTGCGGCAAGCGAATGTACCTTTGCCAACGTGTCGAGCTGTTGATATAGATAACACATTCTTTCAAGCAGAACGTAACGAAAACAGTCGCCAAACGCCGTGATTTCCGAAAACGACAAAGTTCTGCGCTTGTTTTGTTCGTCTATAACATATTTTACCCTGTCGCCGTCGAAAACATAGTCGGAGTGCGCCAGACAAAATCTTGCCAGCTTCACCGCTCTCGGCTCGCCGTTTATGGAAGGAAGCTCCTCCAAATTTGAAAAATCCGCTTTTAAAAAGCTTTTCACTTCGTTTTCGACGGCGATAAATTTCTCAAAAAAGCCGCCGTATTTGCGAAATTTTAATTTTATCGCTACACGTTTAACGATAGACGCGAATTTTTTTGCATTTTGTTTCGCGCCCTCTTTGGGCAAAGACAAAGCGGAGACGTATTCCGCGCCCTCTTTCTTGAATGCATCGTCGCCGTACACGTCGAAATATTTCGGCCGAACCTTCGGACGGATAAGCAAATATATCGTGACGAAAATCGCCACCGCGGCTATACTGACGGCATACTCCATAGCTATAAATATTGACAAAATTATAATTTTTATATACTTCGGCAGAAATTGCAGCCAAAGCCTCATAGCGCTTGCAAAAATCCCCGCGATGTGTTTTAATTATATGGCGAGTTAGCCAGACGGTCGCATGAAATATTTGAGGAAAGTCCGAGCATCACAGGGCAAGGGTGCCGGGTAACTCCCGGTGGAGGCGACTTCAAGGACAGTGCAACAGAAAAAAACCGCCGCTTACTGCGGCAAGGATGGAAAGGCGAGGTAAAAGCTCACCCGCAATTTGGCGACAATGCGCGATGTAAACCCCACCCGATGCAAGATTGGAGCAAACGTGTTGCCCGCACGCTCCGCACATCGCTTGAACGGCGCAGAAATGCGTCGTCTAGATAGATGACCGTCCAATACAGAACTCGGCTTACAGACTAACCTCGCAAACGGAAAAAGGCGGCGCGCGAGCCGTCTTTTTTCTATAATCAAAAAACCGTATTGGGTTTTATTTCAAACTCTCCTTGTATCTTTGCGCCCAGGCCTTCATTTCGTGCGCATGAGGTACTGCAAACTTGCTGTAATCGTTGCCGCCTATCAATCTTGCGACCTCGTCCGTGTCGTCCTCAAGCAGATCTACGCGAGTCAAGGTTTTTCCGTTTTGCGTAGATTTTGAAATAAGGTAATGGCTGTCCGCCATTGCGGCAAGGCTAGGCATATGCGTGACTGCGATCACCTGCCTTCCTCTGGAAATATTGCACAGCTTTTCGGACACGACTGCGGAAATATTGCCGGAGATACCAGTATCTATCTCGTCAAACACCATAGTGCCTATGCCGTCTATGCCGGCGACAATGTTTTTGAAAGCCAGCATAAAACGAGACATTTCGCCGCCGGATATGATCTTGGCAAGAGGTTTAAGCGGTTCGCCTACGTTTGGCGATATCAAGAATTCAACCGTATCCGCCCCGTTTGCGCTCATTTGCTCTACGTCGTCGGTCGTGTTTATTTCAACCTTGAAGGTGGAATTTCCCATCCCCAAATCGCCGAGCTCGCGCACCATGGATTTTTCAAAACCCTTTGCCGCTTTTACGCGTAACGCGGTCAGTCCTTCAGCCGTATGCGCGACGTCTTCCCTTGCAGCCTTAATTTGCTTTTCAAGCTTGGAGACCGTTTCGTCGGCTCCGGACAGCATTTCCGCTTCCTCCTTCGCATGCTCGTAAAAAGTCTGCATAGAGCTATAATCTCCGCCGTACTTGCGCAACAGCGATCTGACCTCGTCCAAACGCGCCTCCGTCTTATCGGCGGAACGGCTGTCAAAATCCAATTTATCCAACAAATCGGATAAAGTATCTACGATATCCTCTATTTCCGCCTTTGCGCCGCTCAATCTGTCGTTTAGCGCAGGGATCCCGTCGTCGAAGGAGGCGATGGTCGCAAGCGTAGAATCCGCGCTTTTCAGCTGCGCGGTCACTCCGTAGCCGTCGTATCCGTCCAACGCGTTTTTTGCCGTTTGCAACGCGGTCAAAATTTTTTCGGTATTGCGTATGCGTTTGCGTTGAGCAAGCAGGCTTTCTTCTTCGCCTTCTCCCACGCCTACGCGCTCTATTTCCTCTATCTGATATGTCAGGATGTCAAGCCGCCTTTCCCTTTCGGCGCCGTCGCCGAAGCGCGACAGCTCGCGTTTCAAGCCGATATACGCGGTATATGCTTTTGCAAAATCCGATTTTGCATTTTGAAGCCTGCTTTCGCCGATGCTGTCCAACAATTCGATATGGTTGGAGCTTTTTAAAAGCGATTGGTGCTCGTGCTGACCGTGTATATCTACAAGCAACTCGGTCAGACCTTTAAGAATTGACAGCGTAGCGATACGTCCGTTTATTCTGCAT
>CANDBZ010000057.1 GCA_947383095.1 uncultured Clostridia bacterium
TCCGAGCTCGCGTCGAGGCTTTATATCAACGAACAGCTTGAAAAAAGCATTTACGATTCCTTTTTATCGGAAACAGAGGTCGCCGACAACGCAAGCTCGGATTTGCGGGCGATAAGGGCGCGCATAAGAAAAATAAACGAAAATATACGCGCCAGATTGCAGCTTTTCATCACCGCGCCGCAGTATTCCAAATATCTTCAGGACAGCATTATCACCATGCGGTCGGACAGATACGTAATTCCGCTCAAGAGCGGCTTCAAGGGATCTATTCCGGGGCTTGTGCACGACCAGTCCGCGTCGGGTTCTACTTTGTTTGTGGAGCCGATGCAGGTCGTGGAAATGAACAACGAGCTAAAGAGCGAGCTTGCAAACGAGCAGGCGGAGATAGAACGTATATTGCGAAGCTTTTCCGCCTCCGTCGCCGCGAGCGGCGAAAATATAAGCTGGAGCTATCAAAACATAGTCGATATGGATCTGATATTCGCAAGAGCGCAGCTCGCAAGAGAATATAAAGCCGTCAGACCTGTGCTGAACAGCGACGGGGAGATCGTAATAAGAGACGGACGGCATCCGCTTATAGACGCGAAGTCCGTCGTACCCGTCTCGCTCTCGCTCAAGTCCGACGAGAAAATGCTGCTTATAACGGGTCCCAACACTGGCGGCAAAACGGTCACTCTCAAGCTTGTCGGTCTGTTTACTCTTATGGCGATGAGCGGCATGTATATTCCCGCAAAGTACGCCGAGATAGGCGTGTTCGACGGCGTATACAGCGATATCGGCGACGAGCAGAGCATAGAGCAGAGTTTGTCCACATTCTCCGCGCATATAAAAAACACCATATCTATATTGAACGTAGTCACTGACAGGTCTCTCGTATTGTTTGACGAGTTGGGCGCGGGCACCGATCCTGGCGAGGGCGCGGCGCTTGCCGTGAGCATAGCGGAGTATCTTTTGAGCGTAGGCGCAAAATCGTTTATAACCTCGCACTTCAACGACCTCAAGGAATTCGCTCTTGTCACAAAGGGAGTGGTCGCCGCTTCTATGGAATTCGACGCGGAGACGTTTTCGCCCACGTTCAAGCTTGTAATGGGCGCTATAGGCAGCTCCAACGCGCTTGCCATAGCCCAAAAGCTGGGGCTTGCAAACGGGATAGTCGAAAATGCCCGAAGCAAAATTTCCGCCGAAAAGAGGCAGTTCGACAGCGTGTTGACCGCCGCGGAGCAGACAAGAAGAAAAGCCGCCACATTGGTGTCGGAGGCCGCTATCGACCGCGAAGAGGCCGCAAAGGTCTTAAAGGCCGTCGAACATGAAAAACGCGTCGTTGCGGAAAAGCGCGAAAAGCTTGACGAAAGCATACGCAAGGAGACGAAAAGACTTATCGAAAACAGCGTCGAGGAGGCAAACGAGCTTATTGAACAAATCAAAGAACTGCTTGATAAGCCCGATTTGAGCGAGGCGGATTTGTTTGCCGCTCGCAACGTGAGAAAAAAGCTCGAAAATATGTCCGCGGAATACGACAAAGAGGCAGTTGTCGAGGATAAACCGGACAATACGCCGCTTCATGTCGGCGACAACGTTTGGGTGAAGTCTTTGCAGAAAAAGGGAAAGCTATTGTCAATGAACAGTCGCGGAGACGCGCAGGTATCTTTCGGCATGCTGTCCGCAAAGGTGAAAAAGGGCGATTATTATAAGGTGAAATAGCGTATGACGGAACAGTATTCGCAGACCGTAGAAGTAAGCGTAACCTCAAAAACAAAAGCGAAGCAGTGGATCGGTATCGCAGCGACGCTGTTTTCGCTCGGATTTTTGATGGTGACTATTTTCGTCGCCTGGTACTTTGTATTTTGCTTTCTCGCGATACTTGCGGTCGGCGTGACATATATTCATTTTTACAATGTAACCGCCAAAGAGTATACCTACGAGCTTTCTCCGACCCGCCTCGTGATCGTCAAAAAGGATCTGATGGGCAGACAGCGCAGAGTTTTGTTGCTTTTGCTCGAGGATGTACAGAGCATCGGACTCATGGACGCGCTTGCGGACGAAAGCGACGCAGTAGCGTGCAACGCAGTGCACGACGTGGGCGTTTATCAGGCGCTGTATAAGGAAAACGACAGGACGCGCAGACTGCTTTTTGCGCCGGACGATTATATGCTTGCGCTGTTGAAGGACAGAGTAGGAGAAAAGTTTTGCGAGGATTATAGGGAAACGGACGTTATATGAAGGACAAAGGTATCATCTATCTTGACAATGCGGCGACGACTCCCGTGAGCGAAAACGTCGCAAAGGTCATACGGGAAAGTATAAAAGCGGATTTTTTTAATCCGTCAGCGCTGTACGCTCCTTCGGTGAAAATAGCGACGGATATAAAACGCGTACGCGACGAAATCAAGCTTGCCATGCACGCTCCCGACGGAGAGCTTTATTTTACGTCCGGAGGCACGGAGGCGAATAATACCGCGCTTTTATGCGCGAGAAAGCGCGCGGGAAGCAGAGTCATAATAGGCATAGGCGAGCATGATTCCGTGATCGCTCCCGCAAACGAGCTTAAAGCGCAGGGCTTTGACGTTGTGTTTGCCCCCATAAACGCGGACGGCAGCGTAAACATACGGGGCTTTGCCGAATTGCTTGACGAAACCGTGTCTTTAGTTTCGATCATGCACGCAAGCAACGAAACGGGAGCGGTGAACGACGTAGCTTCGCTCGTAAGCATGACGAAAACGATCGCGCCGAAAGCGATATTCCATTGCGACGGAGTGCAGGCATTCGGTAAAATTCCCGTAAATCTGCGCGCCTTGGACGTTGATTTGTACAGCGTATCCGCGCATAAGCTTCACGGTCCAAAGGGTATGGGGGCCTTGTTTGTGAAAAAAGGAGCTTCGCTCAAGCCCTTGCTTTTAGGAGGCGGTCAGGAGAAGGGAATGCGCTCCGGCACGGAAAACTATCCGTATATCAAGGGCTTCGGCGAGGCGGTAAAAAACGCGTCGGGCGATAAACTTAAAGAAAATATTTCTAAAATAACGCAATATCAAGAATACTTGCGTAAAAAACTGTTGGAGGTATTGCCGAATACGGTCATTATCACTACGCAGGCAAACAGCGTCCCCAATGTGCTTACGGTCGCATTCGAGAACGTTCGCGGAGAGGTGCTGTTGCACGCGCTCGAGCGGCACGGGATCTATGTCGGAATTGGTTCGGCTTGCAGCTCTCATCACGAGAGCAGGTTCAAATACTTGCTCGGTCTCGACGAAGATCACAGAGAAGGCATCGTGCGCATGAGCATGAGCGAAATGAACGACATAGGCGAGGTTGATTTCGTCGTAAGCGCGATAAAACGGGAAATCGACGTTTTGGCAAAGTTTAAAAGAATTTGATTTTAAAATATAAAACAAAGGATTGCATATGGACAGAGTCATCATCTTAAGATACGGCGAAATTTTTTTGAAGGGCAAAAACAAAAGCTATTTCGAAAGCCTGCTTATCAACAACATCAAGCAAAGTCTTAAGGGCTATGCGCATGAGTTTTCCCGTTCGCAGGGCAGATACGTCGTGAGCGGATACGACGCAGACTTCGAAAACGAGATAATAGACAAGCTGAAAAAAGTATTCGGCATACATTCGCTGTCTGTGGCGGACAGAGTTGAAACGAATTTTGCGGGAGGCTTTGACCAAATTATCGAAAGCGTGAAAAATCTTGCATTGAAAACCGCGCAAAGCAACAGAATTGCAAAGCCGTCCTTCCGCATAACCGTAAAAAGAGCGGATAAGCATATACCTCTCAAATCCTTTGAAATTGCCGCGATAATAGCCGATACGGTGCTGAAAAACACAAATTTCACCGTCGATTTGACGGATTTTGACTACGAGTTTTCCGTCGACATACGTGAAAACGGATATTCATACGTTTACAACGATAAAATTATGGGCGCAGGCGGACTTCCCGTGGGTTGCTCGAGCAAGGGCATGCTGCTTTTATCGGGGGGCATAGATTCGCCCGTCGCGGGATATATGATGGCGAAGCGGGGCATGAAGCAGCTTGCGATACACTTCGCTTCGCCGCCGTACACGTCGGAGCGCGCGACGGCAAAGGTCGCGGAACTGCGCGATATAATAAGCGCATATACCGCGGATTTGCCTCTGTACGTGGTGCCTTTCACGGAAATTCAGCTTGAAATTCATGAAAAATGCCCGGCAGAGTTTATGATAACGATAATGCGCCGCTTCATGATGCGCATAGCGACTGATATAGCAAAGCGCGAGGGCTGCACGGCTATTATCACAGGCGAAAGCCTTGGGCAGGTCGCTTCGCAAACGGTGGAAAGCATGACCTCGACCGAATCCTGCGCAGGATTGCCTATATTCAGACCTCTTATAGCTTTCGATAAAGAGGAAACCATGGATCTGGCGAAAAAAATCGGCACATACGACACGTCAATTCAACCTTTTGAGGACTGCTGCACTATATTTTTGCCCAAAAACCCGTCTATTCACCCCAATTTGAAGCGAGTGGAGGAAGCGGAAAAGAAGCTCGATATCGAAGCGCTTGTCGAAAGAGCGGTCGCCGCTACCGAAAAAAGGTGATACTGTTTATAAATGTCTGCACTCGGCGATCTGACATCGCATAGCCAAATCCGTTTATATCAACGGCGTTACGCTGTCTCTGATATAAACGGATTTGTTTTTGGAAGCGCAGATTTCTTCGTTGTTGATAAGATGACAGATTAAGGTGTAATCGACCTTGCCTCCGAAGCCTATAGGAAGGTCGCAGACCTCGGCTCTTTCGCCGCTGCCCGCTTCATGATATATCAGGCGGCTGCCGGTTGCGTCTGTGCGCACGATCTCATAGCAATAGATAGGCTCTGTATCAAAGGCTATGTTGACGGAGCTGCCGTTGCAAACGACGTCAAAATCCGCAGGGAGAAGGTTTTCAAACTTGGAGCGTGAAAAATCCGGCAGACTGTCCTTCGCAAAAAACTCGATTTTTCTGTATTCTACAGGGGTATTTTCCGTAGCGGCAGTCACTTGACGGTTGCATTTGGTAGAGTATGTGTCTATCTCGAGCGGCACTATTTCGCCGACGCTTATCGTGCGCTCGACGCCGTATTGCGCGTCTATCGCTTTCCATATTTTTGCGGCGTGACGCGTGGGGTAGCCGCCGCCTTTTTCTTGCATGACAGAATCGCTTCCGTGCCAAACAAGCACAGTATAATCACCGTTGTAGCTCGAGCACCACGCGTCGCTGTTGCCGTTTTTATCCCTTTGCGCCGTTCCCGTTTTTGCGGCGACCTCGAATGGAAGCACCGACAGCGATTTGGCGGTGCCGTCCTTTACGGTATCGGTAAGCGCCACAGTCATGAGCGCCGACGTAGAAGCGCTTGTCACGCGCCTGCCTTTCCGCGCTTCGTTGGACAGCGTTTTATTGCCGTTGTCGACCACATAGCGTATATACGACGGACATAGATATTCTCCTTGCCGCGCGAACGCGCTGTATCCCGCCGCGACAAGCAGAGGAGAAACTCCTTGAGACGTCGCGCCGAGAGCGAGCGCATAGTTTTTGTCCTCCTCCGTGATATCTATACCTACGCTTTGAAGAAACTGCGCGCTGTTTTCGACGCCGAGATAATCCATAACCTTTACGCTGACGCTGTTCATGGATTTTTTAAGCGCGTCGCGTACAGTGGTGTCTCCGTAGTACAGTCCGCCGAAATTATTGGGCGAAAATCCCGAGAAATCCACCTTTTCATCTACTATAGGAGTAGCAAGCGAGACAAGTCCTCTGTCAATAGCCGGCGCATACACCGCAAGCGGCTTGAGCACGGATCCCGCCTGCCTCGATATCGCGTAGGGATAGGAAGAGGAGTGAGCAAGCACAGCTCCGTTCGCGTTGTCAAGAATTATTGACACGCTCGAGATTTGGGAAGACTCGTAGTTATCCTGCGCCGCACGCTGTCTTTCAAGCTCGTATTGCAACGAAACGTCGAGATTTGTATAAATTTTGAGTCCGGAATTGCCAAGCTGATATTTCGTTATTCCCAGCGAATCGCACACTTCCTTTTGCGCTTGAGAAAGATAAAATTCGCATGCGCGCGCATTTGCGACCGTAGCCTGCGCGCCGTCTTTGTTTACCGTTTGCACGGGCCGGCTTTTTGCATACTCGTATTCGTCTTCCGATATATAACCCTGCTCGAGCATGAGCGACAGCGCGATATTGCGGCGTTTTTCGCATTGCTCGGGGTGATTTATCGGCGAATATTTGGACGGATTTTTGACAAGCCCCGCAAGCGTGGCGCACTCGGCAAGCGTCAGATCCTCGACGCTTTTGCCGAAGTATACGTTTGCCGCCTGCTTCACGCCGTACGCGCCGCTGCCGAAATATATCACCGAAAGATACATCGCCATGATTTCGTCCTTGCCGTACTGCTTTTCCAGCTTGATAGCTATTGCCAGTTCCTTGAGCTTGCGCGAAAGAGTCCGTTCGTGGGTAAGGTGCGTGTTTTTGACAAGCTGTTGCGTGATGGTGGAGGCTCCCTCACGCACGCCGCGCGCCTTGATATTGTTGACAAGCGCGCCGCCCATACGCACTATATCGTAGCCCTTGTGAGAATAAAAGCGTTTGTCCTCAAGCGCGACGAACGCGTTCTTGAGGTTGTCGCTTATGCTGTTCATCTCGACGTAGTTGTCCTCCGCATAAGGCAGTACATTTCCCTTCGAATCATAAAAAACGGGCACCGCGGTCGCGGTGGGCAATAGGGTTTTGTCTATATGCTGCGTATTTGCCCACGCCGCGAAAATCCCGATTGAAAGCGCCGCTATGAGAAGAGGAAGCAATATGACGCAGGACACGGTCGTAAGCGCGATTTTCTTTCTTTTTTTCTTTTTTGCGAGATTTTGCTCGTCGTTTTTAAATTGTATCGAAGTTTTCATCAAAATTATTATTGTTTTATGGCGAATTTTTATGTATAATGTATTAACTTAAACAATATTCGCATACGCGCGAGTGCGTATCGCTTGCAAACACTTATGACGAAAAAATATTTTATCAATACCTACGGCTGCCAGATGAACGTGCACGAGTCCGAAAAGCTCGCGGGAATCCTTGCGCAAAAGGGATACGAGCCCTGCGGCGGCGAGGACGAAGCGGACGTGATAGTCTTCAACACCTGCTGTATACGAGACACCGCGGAAAGGAGGGCGCTGGGCAATATCGGAGTCGTCAAAGCGCAGAAAAAACGCAATCCCGATCTTGTGCTTGCGGTTGTGGGGTGCATGGCGCAGCAATCCGGCGCGGCGGCTGCGATAAGAGAGAAGTATCCTTATGTGGATATAGTGCTCGGCACGCGCAACATAGCTATGCTCGCGGACGAGATTGACAAGGTGCTTGCCTCGCGCGCCGCAGTGAAAAAACGCAGCGACAAAAAATATCGCTGCTTCAATCTCGATCTGCCGGACGACTATCTGACGGTTGACGAACGTACGCCTTTCGTGCGCACAAGCTTTCCCAACGCATGGGTGAATATAATTTACGGCTGCAACAACTTCTGCTCTTATTGCATAGTGCCGTATGTCCGCGGCAGAGAGCTGTCCCGCGACATGAACAGCGTGCTCGACGAGGTCAAAAAGTGCGTCGACGAGGGATATAAGGAAATCACGCTTTTGGGACAAAACGTCAATTCGTACGGCAACGACCTCAAAGGCGGCATAGGCTTTGCGGAGCTGTTGCACGAGATCGACAAGATAAACGGCAAATTCCGCGTGAGATTTATGACGTCTCATCCAAAGGATCTGACGGAGGCGGTCATGGACGAGATGGCGGCATCGGACAAAATTTGCTCAAATCTGCATTTGCCGATACAGGCGGGCTCGGACAAGGTGCTCGCGCAGATGAACAGAAGATACGACCGTGAAAAATACCTCGGACTGATCGACGCATTGCGAAGCCGCATGCCCGATATAGGGATAACGACGGACATCATGGTCGGCTTCCCGACAGAAACGGAAGAGGACTTTGAGGACACGCTCGATATCGTGAAAAGAGTGCGGTTTTCAAACGCGTTTACTTTCATCTATTCGCCCAGAAAAGGCACTCCCGCCGCGGAAATGGAGCAGCTGCCGTACGCCGTCAAGCAAGAGAGAATATCGCGGCTCATAGCCCTGCAAAACGCGATAACGAAAGAGATATCCGCGCAGT
>CANDBZ010000058.1 GCA_947383095.1 uncultured Clostridia bacterium
CCGTCAAAATATTGCCGCAAACGCATTGCGGATACTCGGCAAAATCTATTATCATTTGTGAAGCCTCAATACTTTTTTTATACTCGCTATCGCAGTATCTGCGGCATGAGGATAATTTTTTTTCAATTCGCAACGCACAAATTTTTCACGTTGCGCCTTCATGACGTCGTTTCCGTCGATCACGACGTTTTGAATAAATTTTATTATATCCTCTTCTTTAAAAGCGTGATAATATTGGTCCATGCATTGCTGTCCGAGCGGTACAAGACCTTTATAAGTTTCCTCTTCGGACTTGAGCATATAACAACAGGGTTTTTCCGTATAAAGATATTCTCCTATAAACGAACCGCAGTCGTGTATCATCGCGTCGCTGTCTGCAAACTGTTGAAAATAATCTCCGGAGGTATCGTATGACATATTCGGATTGGCAAGCAATCTTTCAAAATATGCGTCGATCTGCTGTTGCGTCCACACCCTATGTTCCTTTAAATTGACAATCAAAAGCGGATGCGGGCGGAAGACGAAATCAATGTCCGGAAAGAGCTTCGGAAGTCGCACAAACAACTCCGAATATTTGAGGAAATTGCTTATATTAAGGTTTTTCCAACCCCATACGGTGTGGTGCGGACAAATCAAAATGCGCTTTCTTTCGCGCGGAGTCGGCTCGACCTCGGCAAGCTTATCCACCTTGATATAACCCGTTACAAAGCCGTTGACGCCTTTTATTTTTTGCACGGATTCAAGATGCTTCAAGTTGGATTGCGTTTCAACGTAAGCCTTCCAAAGATAATTGTAAAAATCCGTAGCGATGACTTCATCCCAAAATTTCAAAGCGGCGAAGCCGTAGCTGGAATATACCGTCAAAACATTTTTATCTATAAAATTTTCGATATGATGTTTCGGGTGCACAAGATGTTTATAAGGATTGCAAAAGAAAAGTATGTTATAATCCTCTTTCAAATCGAGATAGGTATCGGTCTTAAAATCGTATCCGAGTATAACTCTGCCCGGATATTGCGCAGACAAAGCGTCGTATGCCTCGAGACAAGTATCCACCTGATATTTCATTGTTCTCGATACGTTTGGAACTACGATAACGGTAGGGTCAAACACATTGTCCTTCAACATCCTTTCAAAAATTGGACGCGTGGGAAACACACTGTTGAAGACCACCAAAAAAGCTACCTTTAGCTTGCCGGTCTTTTTAAACTTTTTGCGCAAATTGCGCTCGACTTCGGCATAATGACGTTGAACTTTATAAAATTTTGCGTTTTCGTTTACGAGTTTTTTCGCGGACGACGCAAGAAAATCGAGGATTTTTTTTTTGCGCTCCGCTTGGGCGGGCTGTTCCGGCGTTTTAACTTTCAATGAATCCAAATAATCGGAAAAACTTAAGTCGCCTTCGTTAAACGCATCGAATTTATCAAGGCATTCCGCAATGTCGCTTACGCAAAGACAATCTCTGACGTAAAATTCGCACTTCTGCTCAAACTCCGCAAATTTTTGCGCTACGCCCTTCAATGAATTGTTTTGCAGCGCATATTCATAGCACTTCCCGGCGAGCGCGCCCTTTTTACCGTCCGAATATACGTCGTCTATTATATGCTCCAACTTATGGCACGTATTGTCGAGGGTAAGCAATACGCTGTTGTTAAAGGAATACACATAGCCGTTGATATCGAACAGATACACATAGTTGTTGCCTGCAAACGGTTTGCCGTCCGTCACGGGCACTACGACGGGAGCTCCGAACGACGCCGCTTCGACGGCGTTCGAATTTGTCGCAAAAACAATATCGACGTTTTTCCTGATATAATTTTCGCAATCTTCCCTTTCAAGCGCATCAGTAAATATCACTCTCGTCAGATTTTCCGAACACTGCTTAAAAGCCGCGTTCAAGGATATAGTCGCTTTGCCGATTATATGAATATTGATATTGCGCGAGGTTCTCATCACCGCCAGATTGTGGAAAATATTGTAGATGGTTGTATAGCTTTGCGCGTTTAGATTGCCGTAATACGCAATATTGATCGTATCCTCGCTTATAAGCTTTTCCGATATAAGATCCGATGCCTCCGCTGTCGATACAAGCGGCAAAAACGACCTATTCTCATATCGATGCAGCGAATCCTGCGGCGTGACGCAGTTATAATTCAAGAAAGCGCGAGCGCACGTAGCGTCAAAAAGCTCCGTCAATTCGTTTTTCAAATTATTGTTGCCGACATGGTTGCAGAGCCAATTCACCGCCTGCGGATCATACTGATACAGGCACACCTTTGCGTTGGGATAGTCCTTTATCCTTACAAGCAGGTGCATAAGATAGTTGACGGGAGTGAAAAACACCGCATCGTCGGAAACGGAAAAATCAAAGCTCTGCGCCGTTTCAAAATGAAGCCTTTCGGACGTAATGCGCATCAAGTCCTGATTGAAATAGTTGTTGACATAATAAACGTCGTTATCCGTGTTGTCGGCAAGATATGCCGCCAGATCCAACAGCAATGTTTGACTGCCGAGTACCGGCGCGGCAGTTTCGAGATAAAAGACGTACTTTTTCATTTTTTGTGCAACCTCATATTTATTAGTTGTAGTACTTTTTTGATTTTGCCTTTGAACGTCAACCCAGCAAACACGTTGAGCTTTTGCCTGAACAGCAAAAAATCGGCGTATTTACGGTTTTTTCTTAAAGTCTTGTACAATCCGAAGGTGCGAAGCTGTCTCGCTACGGACGGATTTCTTTTAATCTGTTTTACCGTTAGCGTCGAACCCTCGATCAGACGCAGATAGTTTTGCGCCAGATTTTCCATAGCGAAATTCGACATCGCGTAGCGATAACACTTTTCGCCTATCTCGCGCTTGTTGTCGCCTTGATATATCAAATCTATGATATCAGTCGCGTTATATGTCATGCAACCAAGACTCTCTATATCCTCCGCATTGGTGCCGAGGCAATATGCGGGAGAGTCGCAAAGCAAAATATACTTATTCGTCCTACAAGGACCGGATGAAATTTCCGGCAACACGGTCGGCAATCTCAACGCCGCGGCGTTTAAAGCGCAAATGCCCATAGCCACGACCAAATCCGCATTTTTCGTCAAATACTCGTCCTTATCGGCTCCGTACATATACGAGTTGAAGACAAATCTCATTTGCGGAGCATATTTTTTCAGTTGAATCTTATCCTTTGCGTTTCCGTCGCCGATCAGATGCACCGTGATCGGTCTGTCAAACGGGAAATCGACGAGATTGTCTAAAAAATTTGTGAGCGACCCGATCTTATCTCCGTCCAACCTTCCAAACCAAGCGATGTTTATTTCGTTCTTGTCCAATATCGGCGGAGTGGGATCGCTGTGCGTCATGTCGTCAAGCACAACGGGGAAATACCTTTCCTCAAATTTAAAGCCGCTATGCTTTTGCAGCGCAATGAGATTGGCCTTGTCCATAAACGCGTACGCGTTGTGTCTGATAAGCGCCTTAAAAACGCTGTCGTCGTTGAAGCGCGGCGACACCTGCAAGGACATCCAATGATAGATTTGAGGATGCAAAAATAGCAAAAGTATTTTTGCGTTTTTAAGTTTTCCTATCTCCTCCAGCAAGAAGAACAGTTGATTGTACGCGGCAATAAACGTGGCGTTTTCAAAGGTCTTTATGTTTTCTTCCGTTATATCGCAAAACCTGATGCCGCTGTCAAGATAATTCTTCTGTATCTCCGTGTAAGAATTGTTTACGCAATACACTTCATAGTCCGTAGTTCTGACAATATTTTCCGCAATGCGGTAATACAGTGCGAAATCGCCTTTTGCAATAACGCCTTTGCGGAAATAAAAAACTATCTTCTTTTTGTCGCCGCCCGCGCCGAGCTTCTGCAGATCCTGTCTGTATCTGTTGCACCTGCCCTTATAATTTTTTTCAGCGCGAACCGCCGTAGCGCAAGATAACTGCGAAAGGAAATCTTTCTTCTGTTGCGCTTCCATCAGTATTTCCCCTTTACAACCGCGCCCGCAGGCACGTCCTTTGTCACGATCGCGCCGGCGCCTATCATAGCGTTTTCGCCTACCGTCACGCCCGGAAGCACAGTAGCGTTAGCGCCAATCGACGCGCCCTTTTTCAAAACGGTGTAGAGCTTTTTAAAATCATGCTTGCCCGACCGCGGAAATTTATCGTTGCAAAACGTGACGTTGGGACCGATAAACACGTCATCCTCGACTCTCAAGCCGTCCCACAGCTGCACGCCGCACTTGACGGTCACGTTATTGCCGACAATCACGTCGTTTTCTATAAACACATGCGCGCAGATGTTGCAGTTTTCGCCGATAACCGCTCCCTCCAATATAACGACAAACTGCCACACTTTGGTGGTAGCTCCTATATTTTCAGATTGAACGTCTGCAAGCGCGTGTATCATTTTTATCCTTTGAACTCGTTCAGTTTCTCTATCAAATAATCGACCTGCTCGTCCGTCATGCCGTAGTAAACGGGCAAGCTCAATTCGCATGCGGAAATCTTTTCCGCAATCGGCAACGCGCCCTCTTTTATCCCGAGGCATTTGTACGCCCCCTGCATGTGCATGGGCTTGGGATAGTGTTTGTTGGTGCCTATGCCCGCTTCGTTGAGATATTTTTCAAGCCTGTCGCGGCGCTCGCACATCACTGCGAAAATATGCCATACGTTGTAATAATCTCCTCCGCTCGGCAACGGCAATTTTATAAGCGGGTTCTTTACCTCGTCGATTATCCTTTGCGCAATTTCGTTTCTGCGCGCATTCCAATCCTTGAGCCGCGGCAGCTTTGCCGCGAGAAACGCCGCCTGCATTTCATCGAGACGGGAATTTGTGCCCTGCATGATATGCTCGTATCTTATTTTACTGCCGTAATTGCGCAAACAGCGCAGCTTATCCGCCAATTCGTCGTCGTTCGTCACTATCGCGCCCGCGTCGCCGAGCGCGCCGAGATTTTTGCCCGGATAAAAGCTGAAAGCCGCAGCGTCCGAATAATATCCGGAAGAATGCCCTTTGTAGAGCGCGCCGTGCGCCTGCGCGGAGTCTTCGATAAACTTCAATCCGCGTTTGTCCGCTATATCGCGGATAGCGTCGAGCTCGCACATGCGGCCGTAAAGATTGACGGCGACGATCGCTTTCGTTTGAGGGGTGATCGCTTCCTCTATCCTTTGAACGTCTATATTGAAAGTATCGGGACAAGGCTCTACGAAAACCGGCTTCGCACCGTTGTACGACACGGCCAAGGCCGTAGCGATATAGGTGTTTGACGGCACTATGACCTCGTCTCCGTCGCCAACGCCCATAGCCTTTAACGTGAGATAAATGGCGTCAAGACCGTTGCCGCAGCCTATCGCATGCTTTGTGCCGCAAAACTCCGCGAAATCCTTTTCAAAAGCAACAAGCTCGCCGCCCATAATATAGCTGTTTGCGTCCAAAACGCGCCTGAACGCGCCTTCGAGCGCGGATTTGACCTCGTCGTGCATCGTCTGCAAAGACAGATACGGGATTTTCATGCAATCTCCTCACAGGTATACATACTTATCTTTTGTATGCGCCATTAGATATAAGTTTATACCATAGACGCTTGCTTTTGCAACAGTTTATCGAAAATAATTGCAAAAATCAAATCCGCCGCCTATAGAAAGCAAATCATTGACTTGATAACAAATAGATGTTAGACTTATGTATATAATATATTCGAGGCGGTATACAACATGAACGTAGGCGTTGTCCTTGCGGGCGGCACAGGCGAAAGATTCGGCGGTAAAACAAGCAAACAATACTGCTTGCTCGACGGCAAAGAGGTCATAAGCTTTGCGATAAACGCTTTGAAAAACAGTCGCAGCGTAGACAGAGTCGTCGTAGTCGCCAAGGAGCAATTTGCCGACAGACTTCAAAATGAATACGGAGTCACAATAATAGAAGGCGGAAACAGCAGAAACGCCTCCCTCAAAAACGCATTGGACTATATCCACGCAAGCTGCCGATGCGACAAGGTCATCATACTCGAGGCGGCGCGACCTATGATAACGACGCAGATCGTCGACGATTATATGACGAAATTGGACGAATACGACTCCGTCATCACGGGGCAACGCATCGTAGACAGTCTGGGTTGCTTTAACGCTCATACCGCAAACCGTGCAGATTACTATCTTATTCAAGCGCCGGAGGCGTTTAAATTCGACATGCTGTACGCAAATTTCAAAAGCGACTCGCCTCTCACCGCCACAAATCAGCAAATGCCGGAGGACGGCAAGCTGTATATCAACTTCGATTTTGTCAATAACCATAAGATAACCTATTTCGCGGACCTTGCGTACTGCGAAGCGATGATGCACAATGAATAAATATAAACTCGTCGCCATGGATTTGGACGGCACACTTACACAGCATAAATCGAAACTCGAACCAAAAAACGCGGAGTTATTGCGCCGTCTCGCTTTAAAGTACGATTTGGTCATGGTGGGCGCAGGTTCATGCTCGCGCATCTGGGAGCAAATGAACAGATTCGATATCGACATCATAGGCAACTACGGCATGCAGCGCTCCCACGTTCAAAACGGCGATTTGATCATAGATAAAAGCGACTGCTATACGGTAGACAAAGATTTTTTTGAATCCACGGTTTCACAGTTAAGACAGCAAACAGGCTACGCTTCATACACGGGCGACTCTGTAGAATATCACCCGTCAGGCGCGGTGACTTTTCCTCTTATAGGCACAAAAGCGGCGTTGAAGGATAAACTGCTATTCGACCCGTCGGGAGAAAAACGCTCTGCTATTTACGACAAAGTCGCCTCCGCTTTCAAAGATTTCAACTGTTTTATAGGCGGCACGTCGTCGTTTGATATCGTTGCGAAAAAATATGACAAATACTCCGCTTTGATCGAATACGCAAAGGATAAAGGCTTCAAAAAAGAAGAAATCTTGTTTTTGGGGGACGATTTCAAAAAAGGTGGCAACGACGAACAGGTCATGCAAGGCGGCATTGATTGCGTCATAGTAAAAGATTACAACACTTTGGATGCTTTATTGATAAGGAGGGGGATCATCGAAGCATGAATATAGGCATAATTCTGGCGGCAGGCGTCAGCCAACGCTTTAAAAGCACGGTTCACAAACAGTATCTCAAGCTCAACGGCAAAGAGGTCATATATTACTCGATCCAAGCCATGCGCGCGGCGGATTGTTTCGACAAAGTTATCATCGTAGTCGACAACGACGAATTTGCCGAGGGTTATATCGGCAAAAAATACGGCGTGGAATGCGTATGCGGCGGCGCGACGCGCAATCAATCCATATACAACGCTCTGCTTCATGTCCACGTCAACTACCCCGATACTCAAAAAATCGTATTTCACGACTGCTCGAGGCCTTTTGTCACAAGCGACGTATTTGCGGGCTGCGTCAAAATGCTTGACGAATACGACGGCGTTGCCATGACCAACGAGATAAACGACAGCCTTGTGACAAAAGACGGCACGTTTATCAACAGACGGGAATTCCTGCTAATTCAAACGCCGGAAGGCTTTAAATTCGACGTGATCTTCAAGGATTTCGAGACGGACAAGCAGGACACCGCCATTGTCAATCAAATACGCGACAAGTCCAGAGTGAAGCTGTTCAACAACAACGCGTTCAACTTTAAAATAACTTATCCGCAGGATTTGTTTTTGGCGGAGCAGCTTATGCGCATAGGCTTTGTGCATGTTTCGCAAATACTCTCAAAGCAATACGACATAAAAGGTAACGTGCTTCTTCTCGGCGGCAGCGGAGGCGTCGGAACGGCGATAAGGGCAAAATTGGACGAGCTGGGGGTAAATTATTTCGCGCCCGGTCACCGAGAGTTAGATTTGCTCAAAGTAAAAATAGAAGACATATCGAAGGCATGTCCGTTCGAGCCGGATATCATCATCAACGTAGCCGCAACGTATGAAAACGACGATACTCCTCTGCTAAATAGCTTCGACAAGATTTTCGACGTGAATTTAAAATCCAATTTGGTTTTGATAGAATATGCCAAGACGCTCGATAAGCCCGTAAATATCGTAGTAATGAGCTCATCCTCTTCCACGCGCGGTCGAGAGAATTTGACAAACTATTCCGCCGCAAAAGCAGATCGGAAGAGCACACGTCTGAACTCCAGTCACCAACAATGATC
>CANDBZ010000059.1 GCA_947383095.1 uncultured Clostridia bacterium
ACCTTCACGGACACTCTTTCCCTACACGACGCTCTTCCGATCTATCGCGGCTCATAGCCCTGCAAAACGCGATAACGAAAGAGATATCCGCGCAGTATCTGGGCAATACGTACGAAGTGCTGTGCGAGGACGTAGCGCCCAAATATAAGGATAAGGTTTGCGGCCGCACGGACAGCGGTCGGCTTGTCACGTTTGACGGCGCGCCGCAGGATATAGGCAAATTTTTCAATGTGCGGATAACCGAATCGCGATCCGCGTCGCTTTTCGGTCTCAACGAAGGAGAAGCTTTATGAAGATGAGCGAGGTGAATTTCGACAGCCTGTCTCCCATGATGAAGAGATACTTCGATATAAAAAGCAAGTATGAAGACTGCTTGCTGTTTTTCAGGCTCGGCGACTTTTACGAGATGTTTTTCGACGACGCTATAGTCGCGTCCAAAACGCTCGATTTGACTTTGACGGGCAGGGACTGCGGCCTTGACGAGCGCGCTCCCATGTGCGGCGTGCCTCATCACGCGGTGGACAATTATATAAGACGGCTTATCGAAGCGGGCTTCAGAGTCGCCATATGCGAGCAGCTTTCAGACCCCGCGACGACCAAAGGCATGGTGGACAGAGACGTCGTCAGAGTCGTTTCCGGCGGCACCGTCATGGAGGAAGAGATCCTTGACGAAAAAGCTTCTAATTATCTCCTGTCTGTGTTTACAAAGGAAAACGCCTTCGGCATCGCCTGGACGGATATCTCCACGGGCGAGTTTTGCGTGTACGAATACAACGGAGCGGATTATCTGGACAGGCTGTCCGATTTCATCGGAAGTCTGTCTCCCGCGGAAGTCATTTGCAATACAAGATTTTTATCCGAATATCAAAAGCTTCAATACTTCAGAGCGACGGAGCAGCGGGCGCATTGCTATCACGACTTTGCCTATTCGCTGTCCGTCGCGACGAAAAAAGCGTGCGCCGCTTTCAACGTAAATACGCTTCAGGCGTTTGAGTGCGACGACAAGCCTAACGCGATCTGCGCTGCCGGAGGATTGCTCGAGTATCTTGCTCAAACTCAAAAACGCTCTCTGGGACAGCTTGTGAGGATAACCCTCGTGCGCGACAGATCCTTTATGATGCTCGACAATGCCACCCGCCGCAATCTGGAGCTGACGGCGCGCGCGAGAGACGGCAAACGGCAGGGCTCGCTGCTCGGGGTATTGGACAAAACGTTCACGGCTATGGGCGCAAGAACGGTGCGCAGATACATCGAACAGCCTCTTCAGGACGCCGATAAAATAAACAAACGGCTCGACGCCGTTGAAGAGCTTGTCGGCAACAAGCTCCTGCGCGAAAGACTTGGAGATAACTTCAAGGAGGTGCGCGATCTGGAGCGTCTTATAGGCAGATTGGCATACGGCAACGCCTCTCCCAAGGATCTGCTGTCTATATCGGATACGCTGTGCGAGGTCCCGCCAATAAAAAGTTTGCTCAAAGAGGCAAAATCGCCGTTGCTAAAGAGCGTATTCGGCGGTTTGCACGCGCTCGACAAAGTCAATTCCACGCTTATAAGCGCGCTCGACAGAGAAAAGGTCGCAAGCTACAAAACGTCCTCCTTTATTCGGGCGGGTTTTGACGACAAACTGGACGAATTGAAAAACATACAAAATTCCTCCCGCGAATGGCTGTCCGCGCTCGAAGCGCGGGAGCGCGAGGAAACGGGCATCCGCACTCTCAAGATCAATTACAATAAGATTTTCGGCTATTACATAGAGGTGTCGAAATCCTTCGCGGACAAGGTGCCGTATCGCTATCAGCGCAAACAAACTCTCGTCAATGCGGAAAGATTTATCACCGACGAGCTGAAGCAGCTCGAGGACAAGGTGCTGTCCGCAGAAACGAACGCGCAGGCGCTCGAGGACAAAATTTTCTGCGAGCTGAAGCAGCTTTGCTTTGAAAATCTGTCGCAGCTGCAATCCACTGCGCAGGCGCTTTGCACGCTTGACGCGTTGCTTTCCTTTGCCAACGTCTCGGCGGCGGGCAGATACGTCAAGCCCAATATAGGCAAAAAAGTCAATAAAATCAATATCGTCGAGGGCAGACATCCCGTCGTCGAGCAGCTTTTGGATAAAGGCGCGTACGTGCCGAACGATACGCTTTTGGACGATGACGAAAACCGTACGATGATCATCACGGGTCCCAATATGGCGGGCAAGAGCACGTATATGCGGCAGGTCGCGCTTATCACGCTCATGGCGCATATAGGGTGCTTCGTTCCCGCAAAATCCGCAGATATCGCGCTCACAGACCGCATATTCACCAGGATCGGCGCAAGCGACGATTTGAGCAGCGGTCAAAGCACATTTATGGTGGAGATGATCGAGGTCGCCACGATCCTCAATTATGCAACTCGATCGAGCCTGCTCGTTTTAGACGAAATAGGCAGGGGCACGTCCACCTTCGACGGACTTTCTATCGCTTGGGCGGTGCTCGAACATATCACTAAAAACATCCGCGCGAAAACGCTATTCGCAACGCATTTTCACGAATTGACGGAGCTTGACGATTTGGAGGGCATTAAGAATTACCGCGTGCTCGTCAGCCGTACGGCAAACGGGATAGTGTTTTTGCACAAGATCGCAAGCGGCGGCGCTTCGCAAAGCTTCGGTATAGAGGTGGCTTCGCTTGCAGGAGTCGATAAAACAGTCATAGAGCGCGCGGCGCGCATTATGCGCACCCTCGAGGAGGATAGCAAGCGGAGGGATACAAACGAGATGCTTTTAAGCTCCGCCGCGAGCTCCGTCACGCAGCAGGTGAGCCTCTTCGACGCGGAAAAGAGCAAAATAGAGCAGCAGATTCTCGACACCGACACGGATAACCTCACGCCTATGCAGGCGTTGACTATACTGTCGGACATGAAAAAACAGCTCAAGAGCTGAAGTTTACGGAGGATAACGTATGGGAAAGATAAACGTGCTGGATTCCGGCGTATTCAATATGCTTGCCGCAGGCGAGGTGGTGGAAAGACCCGCCTCCGTAGTAAAAGAGTTGGTTGAAAACTCGTTGGACGCAGGCGCAACGCGGATAGATATCGCTATCGAAGAAGGCGGTATAAGAAAGATACAGGTGAGCGACAACGGCGTGGGCATACAAAAGGACGACTTGCGCAACGCATTTCTGCCGCATGCCACAAGCAAGATCGCCAAAATCGAGGATCTGGATTGCCTCGCCACATTAGGCTTCAGAGGGGAAGCGCTTGCCAGCATAGCGTCGGTCAGCGAAGTGACCTTGATCTCCGCCTCAAAAACGGAAGGCAAAGCCTCAAGGATTTCGCTTAAAGGCGGCGAGGTCGTCTTTGAAGCGCAGGATTCGCGTAGCGAAGGGACGATAATCACCGTAGAAAATTTGTTTTTCAACACTCCCGCAAGGCTGAAATTTTTGAAAAAGGCCGCAAACGAAGGCAGAGCGGTGGCGGACGCCGTACGTACGCTTATATTGGCAAATCCGTCGGTCGCTTTCACCTTTTCAAACGAGGACGGCATTGAGATAGAGCACGAAGGCGGTACGCTGCAGGACGCGATATGCTCCGTATACGGGGCAAAGACTGCGGATAACCTTTTACCCGTAAAAGAAAACAACTCATACGGCATCAAGGTGAGCGGCTACGTCTCAAAAGCGGATCATACGAAGCCTAGCCGCGCTTATCAGACGATAATCGTCAACGGCAGAACAGTTGAAGATACCACAGTGCAAACCGCGGCGGAAAAGGCGTACGGAGATTATCTGATGAAACGCGCGTATCCGATGTTTGCGCTCGATATAGTCATGCCGTTTGACGAGGTAGACGCAAACGTCCATCCGCGCAAGACGGAAGTGCGGTTTGCCGATAAACAAAAAGTTTTCGGCGCGGTTTATCGCGCCGTGCAAAATACCATTGAAGCAAACGTGTCGCAAACGCGATTCGGCTTCAACGTAAAACCGGCAAGCGACGCATGCGACAAACAACCGCCTGAAAACAATATTTCTTCAAGCAAGCGATATGAAGAACGCGCCAAGCAAGAGGATCTACGCGTTTTCAATCCCAAAATCGATATTTCGGGTCTATTTCCGCAAAAATCCGCGCCTCGGGATTTCGGTTTTCCAAGCAGTGATCGCAGCAAGTCAAGCTCGTTGCGCGAAAGCGCCGTCGGGGCGGTCTTTGTTAATGACGATATTCGAGACAAGAATACGGCGGATGACGAAGACCGCGGCTTATCCGTCTTTGACGGCAAAATAGTCGGTCAGGTTTTTGCGACCTACATTTTGGCGGAGCGCGACGAAAAGCTGTATATTATCGATCAGCACGCCGCGCACGAGCGCATTTTGTACGACAAAATCGTAAACAAGATTTCCGCGGAATATTCGCAACCATTGCTCGCCCCGTATGAGCTGTCTCTAACGGGAGTCGAAGAGGAATATTTAGAAAACGTTATGCCAAAGCTTGTAGAGCTTGGCTTCGTCATAAGCGCGGTCAACGGAAAATACTTCGTCAACGCCGTGCCGGAGCCTGCGGTAGGTATAAATTTCTCTAAATTTTTCGGAGATTTGTTTGCCGATACGGCAAACTCCGATGCTTTGACTCTTGCGGGATTGCTCAAGGACAGCTTATGTCAACAGGCGTGTAAGGCCGCGATAAAGGGCGGAGACATGCTGTCATTGCAGCAGATCGAAAGAGTTATAAAAAGCTATGTGGACGACAACGGCGAGTTACCGGCAAAATGTCCTCACGGCAGACCGACCGTCATAGCTTTGGAAAAGCGCGATTTTGAAAAGATGTTTAAACGCATAGTATAGGTATGTATATGTCAAAAAAACCGCCCGTTTATATCGTAGGACCTACAGCATCGGGCAAATCGGAGCTGGCTTTGCTCGTCGCAAAAAAATTCGACGGAGTTATAATTTCGGCGGACAGCATGCAGATTTACAGAGGTCTTGACATAGGCACCGCAAAGGTCTCGAAAGAAGTGCAGGCACAGGCAGAGCATAAGCTCATAGATATAGTGGATTTCGACGAGGAGTTTTCCGTCGCGCAATACCGCGAAGCCGCTAAAAACGAAATTTCCGCCGCGCAGGAAATGGGCAAGCTGCCCGTCGTAGCAGGCGGTACGGGACTTTATTTTGAATCTCTATTATATCCGATGAGCTTTGCAAATACCGACAAACACAGCACGCTGCGCGACGAGCTGCAAAGGGAATATGAAGCATACGGTGCGGAAAAGCTGCATGACAAATTGAAATCTCTCGATGAAGAGGCCGCAAAACGACTGCATCCCAACGACGTCAAAAGAGTGATACGCGCATTGGAAATCGTGCTCACAAGCGGCAAACCCATGCGCTGCGCCGGCGATCGCAAAGAAGAACCGTCAGACGTAATAATGGTGGGACTCGAAACCGACAGGCAGAAGCTCTATGACAGAATAAACGCTCGCGTAGACAAAATGTTTGAGCAAGGGCTTGCAGAGGAAGCTTTATCGCTGGCAAAATTCGACTGTCAATCCATGCAAGCTATAGGATATAAAGAGTTTAAAGCCTGTCGCTATGATATCGACGGCGAGGGGAAAATACGAATTTCCAAAGAAGAGGCCGATCGCATCAAAAACGATATAAAGCAGCATACGCGCAATTATGCAAAGCGTCAGTTGACGTGGTTCAGACGATATAAATTCGCAAAATGGTTTGAATGCGGCGATTATGACGAGGCGCTTAATTACATCCACAATATGCTTCAAATTCAAAATGATAAATAGACTGTTATCAAATTTTTAATAATTTAGAATACTATCAAATGCAAAGGTATACATATGGACAAATTTACTGCACGACAAATGAGAATAAACGCCGAGGCAAAATTGAGCCGGCAATTTGCGCGGCTTGACGAAATAGCGCTGTACAATCAGCAAAAGGTGCTGGACGCATTCAAAAATCAATCCGTCCAGCTTCGACACATGAACGGCACAACGGGATACGGATACGACGACATTGGGCGCGATACGCTGTGCAAACTGTATGCGGATGTATTCCGTTGCGAAAGCGCAATAGTTTCTCCAAATATAGTGTCAGGCACGCATGCTTTGACGCTCATGCTGTTCGGAGTTTTGCGTCCGGGCGATAAGCTGCTTGCCGTCTCCGGAAAGCCGTACGACACGCTTACGGACGTCATATCCGCAGATAATGTCGGCTCGTTGAAGGATTTCGGTATCGATTATGACTATATCGAATTAAAGGAAAGCGACAAAATACCGCAATTTGACTTCGATGCGATAAAATCCGCTTTGAAATCTCAAAAAATAAAGGCAATTTTTGCAGCGAGAAGCCGCGGATACAGCTTGAGACAAGCCATTTGCGTAGAGCAAATCGAAGAATTGATCAAATTCGTTAAAGAAATCAGCCCGGATACGCTTGTTTTAATCGACAACTGTTATGGCGAATTCGTGCAAAAAATCGAGCCTTCGGATGTCGGCGCAGACCTAATGGCAGGTTCTTTAATTAAAAATATCGGCGGAGGAATTGCGCCTACAGGCGGCTATATTGCGGGAAATCGACACTTGGTTAAACAGGTGGCATACCGCCTGACCGCGCCGTCCATCGGCATGGAAGAAGGCTCGTACGCATACGGATATCTGCCTTATTATCAAGGGCTTTTTGCAGCGCCGTCGGTTGTCAGAAACGCGCTTAAAGGGTCGTTGCTTTTTGCGCAAACTTATTCAGACCTCGGTTATGAAACATTGCCTTGCGGCGACATGAAGCCGTACGATATCGTGACTAGCATCAAATTCGGCAATGCGACTAAATTGATTGATTTTTGCGAGGCAATACAGGAAATTTCGCCGATAGACAGCAATGTCAAACCGGTGCCTTGGGATATGCCCGGATATCAAGATCAAGTGATCATGGCGGCCGGAGCGTTCGTACAAGGTTCGTCGATCGAATTAAGCGCCGATTCGCCTATAAAAGAACCGTATATTGCGTATGTGCAAGGCGGCTTGACATATGAGCATGCGGTGCTTGCGCTTGAGCATACGCTTGGCAAATTGAACGGTTGACTTTGATTAAGATTTTAAAAAGCAATTCGAAGTTTAAATATCCACTGTATATTAGCAATTTTAGCGCTTTCATTTCGTAAAACTCGTGTTTTGCGAATAAATATATATGGAATTTACCCTGCCATAAATCATAAATTTCCGAAAAAAACCACTGAAAATCCGCGGTTTCAAATTTGATTATTGCTTCGCTTTTACGTTACTTTATACTTTCAAACACTCTCTTCATAGCCAAGGCGTCTATCATTTGCGTTCCTGCGGATTCGGACAATATGTGCGGAGTCAATTTGTTTTTTACTATCACCTCCGCAAAAGGCTCGAATTCCGGACCGTATAACTTATCCTCAAATGTCAGATGCCGTATTTCCCCCTTTGCCCCGTATTGAATTTTGCTGAAATGCACGTGCATATTTTTTGTCTTTGCCTCGCCGAGAACGTCAAAGAGTTTATCGACGATGCGTTGAAAGTCTTCCGCAGTCTTTAATGCGCCCTGGTACAGGCTGTTCACGTGCCCGAAATCTATGCACGGATACACGTTATTCCCCATTCGACATAGCTCTATAACCTCTTCTACGGTGCCGATCTGGGCTTGTTTGCCCATTGTTTCGGGACATACGAGGCAATCATCTAACCCAAGTTCTTCGATCGAGGCAAGCGCTCTTGCAAAATTCTCTTTTGTGCGGGCAAACGCTTCGCTGCGAGGTTGTTTGCCCTCTGCGCCTGAATGAAAAACGCACCGTTTGCCGTGAAAGTGCTTGAGCGCCTTTAGCGAGCTTGTCAGATAAGTAATGGAATTGTCGGCTTTTTCTTGCTCCACAGACGCAAAATTGATAAAATAAGGCGCGTGTACGCTTATTTCTATATCATACTTATCCGCTTCGTTGCCGATTGCCTCCGCCGTTTCCGCGCTTATACGGACTCCTCTGCCAAACGAATATTCAAACAGCTCCAAGCCCTTTTCGTTCAGCCATTTAGGAGATTGCAACGTGGAAACATACCCCT
>CANDBZ010000060.1 GCA_947383095.1 uncultured Clostridia bacterium
GCCGCAAAATAATGTTTAACCGCGCTTTGCGCGCTTTTGGAGGTTGTATGAAAATTCTTGTGATAAACGCGGGCAGTTCTTCGCTCAAGTATCAGCTTATCGACATGCAGACGGAGACCGCCGTGCTTAAAGGTATATGCGAACGCATTGGCATGGAAAACGGCACGCTCACGCAAAAGAACGCCGCCGATAAAAAGCTTGTCCTCAATCAGGACATGAAAGACCACAAAGAGGCGATAGAGCTTGTGCTCAAGGCGATGGTGGACGGCGAGTACGGCGCAATAAAGTCCGTAGACGAGATATCCGCAGTCGGACACCGCGTGCTTCACAGCGGAGAGGATTTTAAAAACTCCGTGCTTATAGACGACGAGGTCATCCGCATATGCGAGAAAAACGCGGAGCTCGGGCCTCTTCATATGCCCGGCAACATCGGCTGCATCAAGAGCTGTCGCGAGGTCATGCCCGGGGTGCCGATGGTGGCGGTGTTCGACACTACCTTCCACAGCACCATGCCCGCAAAGGCATACATGTACGGTATTCCTTACACGGTGTACGACAAGTACAAGGTGAGGAAGTACGGCTTTCACGGCACGTCGCATAAGTTCGTCAGCGAAGAGACTATAAAGCTCCTCGGCAAAGCGGACAGCCGGATAATAGTTTGTCATTTGGGCAACGGCTCGTCTATTTCCGCCGTCAAGGATGGGAAGTGCGTCGATACGACAATGGGCTTCACGCCTCTCGAGGGCTTGGTGATGGGCACGAGAAGCGGCGATATCGACCCCGCCGCAGTGGAGTTTATGCGTAAAAAGCTCGGCAAGAGCGCGGAGGATATGGTGCAGTACCTCAACAAAGAATGCGGCATGAAGGGCGTGAGCGAGCTCGATTCCGACATGCGCGTGCTCGAAAAGGCTATTCGCGAGGGCGACGAAAAGGCAAAGCTTGCGGTCGATGTCGCGGCATACCGCATAAAGAAGTTCATCGGCTCGTACGCCGCCGTGCTCAACGGCGTGGACGCAATCGTATTCACGGGCGGGATCGGAGAGCACAGCGCGTATATGCGCAAGCTCGTGATGAGCGATATGGACTATCTCGGCGTGGATTTCGACTTCGATGCGAACGAGGAAAACGGCGACGGCATCAAAGAGCTGTCCAAGCCTTCGAGCAAGGTCAAGGTCCTGATCTTGCCCACCAACGAGGAGCTTTCTATTGCGCGTGAGACAAAGGCAATGGCTTTGTAAGCGCCGAGACAATAAAAACAACATAAAAAACGCTCAACTTTCAAAAAGCGTTTGACAACAACGAATATATTATATATACTAATTAGGCTGTTGAAACGCAAGCTGAATAAGTCGGAGGAAATATAAATGGCGGTACCTAAAAATAAAATTTCAAAGTCCAAGACCAATTCCCGTTTTGCGAATTGGAAGCTAACAACTCCCGGTCTCACGGAATGCCCGCAGTGCCACGAGTTGAAAAAGAGCCATCAAGTATGCCCCAAGTGCGGATACTATGACGGCGCTCAAGTCGTTCAGAAAAAGAAAGAAGACTGACGCAGACATAAAAAGAGTGATTTTTGTCACTCTTTTTTCATATTATCGGGATTGCGGTTTGAATAAAATCGGAGGTAATCATGAAAATAATATTGGACGCTATGGGCGGAGACTATGCAGCGGGGGAAATCGTTCTCGGAGCGGTAGACGCGCTATGCAAGGATAAAGACGCGGAGGTCGTGCTTGTGGGCAAGCGCGACGAGATAAATAAAACGCTTGCGGACGTCGCATACGATAAGAACAGACTGCATACGGTCGACGCGCAGGACGTGATAGACAACAACGAAAGCCCGACTATGGCGATAAAGACAAAGAAGGAAAGCTCGCTTGTCAAAGCTCTCGATCTGCTCATGAACGACGGCGAGGCAAAGGCGTTGGTGTCGGCAGGGTCTACGGGAGCCGTGCTTGTCGGCGCGTTTATGAAGGTCGGCAGGATAAAGGGAGTCTCCCGTCCCGCGCTCGCGCCCGTTTTACCTACGTTGAAGGGGGGCGGAGTTGTGCTGTGCGACTGCGGCGCAAACGTGGATTGCAAGCCTGTCAATCTCTTGCATTTCGCAATAATGGCGTCGTCGTACGCGCAGGTCATGATCGGCGTGGATAAACCGCGCGTTGGGCTTCTCAATAACGGGGTCGAAGCGCACAAGGGCAACGAATTGAGCAAGTTGGCATATGACCTGTTGAGCGCAAACGAGGATATAAATTTCGTAGGCAACTGCGAGGCGCGCGATATGTTGAGCGGCGATTTCGACGTCGTGGTATCAGACGGCTTCGCGGGTAACATTGCCTTGAAATCCGCCGAAGGCACGGCAAATCTGCTCTTGAAGCTGATAAAGCAAGGGGTTTATTCGGGAGGATTGAAGACAAAGCTCGGGGCGCTAATGCTCAAATCGGTCTTTAAAGAAGTGAAAACAAAGCTGGATTTCAACGCGCAGGGCGGCGCATGCTTCCTCGGCGTGAATAAGGTCATAGTGAAATCTCACGGCGCGTCCAAGCGCGGCGCGATATGCGCGAGCATATTGCAAGCCAAGGACCTTGCCGAGAAAAACGTTTGCGAAAGAATAAAAGAGGGCATCGTAAAAGCCGATTTGCAATCCGCGGCGGAGTGACGTATAGAACAAATTATGTCGGTGAAACAACTCGATACAAATGCGATAGAAAAGACAATAGGATACGTCTTCAAAAATAAGGCGTTGCTTCAGCGCGCGTTTACGCACAGCTCCGCAAGTAAGAAAGGCACTCAAAATTATGAATCTCTGGAGTTTTTGGGAGACAGCATTCTTGATTTTATCGTCGCAAAACGGTTGATGATCGAAAATCCCGAAGCGCACGAAGGCGCGCTCACTCAACGTCGGTCTGAAATCGTCTCTCAAGAGCCGCTTGAAAAAGCCGTAGAAAAGCTTGACATAGCAAAATATCTCATCGTCGGCAAAGGCGAAAAAAACGAAAATATAACAAATCATACAAAGGTCAAATCCAACCTCTTCGAGGCGGTCGTGGGCGCGATATATATGGATTGCGGCGACGTTGAGAAAGCGGAGGAATTTATTCTCTTCGCCTTGAAGGACAGCTTTTCCGGCAATGCAAAGCACGGCGGAGAGAAAGACTATAAATCAGAGCTCAACGAGTATACGACGCGGCATAAGCTGACGGCACAATACGTCACTGTGGAACAGAGCGGAGCCGCGCACGATCCCACGTTTGTGGTCGACGTGAAAATAGACGGAGTCGCATGCGGCAGAGGCGTCGGCAAAAGCAAAAAACATGCCGAGCAGGAGGCGGCGAAAATCGCCTTGAAACACATCGAGGGAGGTCACTCGTAAATAATTTGCGTTTTGCGTAATCTAATCGGTTCGATTTTGAAATAAAGGAACAAATTTATTCCGTGCGACGGCTTGCGCGAATATGAAAAATCCGCTTGATAAGAGCGGTTATTTATGTTAAAATCTTATAGTTAGCAATAAGGACAGGTGACGGATTTTGTTGAATTTCGTAAAAATCGAGCTTCGCGGCTTTAAATCGTTTGCGGACAGAGTGGAGATACCCTTCAACGAGGGCGTCACTGCTATTATTGGTCCGAACGGTTGCGGCAAGTCGAACGTATCCGACGCAATACGTTGGACGTTGGGCGAAAGAAGCGCGAAGCAGCTTCGCGGCAAGAGCATGCAGGACGTTATCTTCGCAGGCACGGAAAAACGCAAAAGCATGTCCTATTGCGAGGTTTCGCTCACTTTCAACAACGAGGGGCAGAGGCTTTTCCCTTCCATGATTTTCGACGAGGTCGTCATCACGAGGAAGCTGGACAGAAGCGGCTCGAGCGAATATTTTTTGAACAACAATCACGTCAATTTGTCAGAGATAATTTCGCTTTTGCGCGATACCGGCATCGGCAAGGAGGGCTATTCCATCATCGGACAGGGCAGAGTCGAAGAGATAATGTCCGTCAAGCCCGACGAGCGCCGTCATATCTTCGAGGAAGCGGCGGGGATCTCGAAGCAGAGAGCCGACCGTCGCGACGCGGAGCGCAAGCTCGAAGCTACGGATTTGAACTTGCAGACTGCCAATAAGGTCATCGAAGAGATAGAAAAACAGATCGCGCCTTTGCGCAGGCAGGCGGAAGCCGCGCAAAAGTATCTCGACCTCAAGGAACAGCTTAAATACAACGAAATAAATCTGTATATTTACGACTATGACAACAGTCAGGCCGTCAAGAGCAGGATAAACGCGAAGATCGAGGATTTGAAAAAACGCCTCGACGATATCAACGCCCGATACGAGGCGTGCGATAAGAGATATGCGCAGTGCTGGACGCAATCCATAAATATCGATAGCGAATACGACGGCAAAAGCTCGCAGCTTACGGCGCTTAAGGTTGACGAGGAGGCGCATAAGGGCGATGCCAAGGTGTTGCTCGAGCGCATCACCAACGTGAAAAACGAGATAAAGCGTTTGAGCGAAGAAGTGGACTCCGTCGACAATCAGCTTATAACCTCCGCTCGCCTTATAGACAGCGAAAAGGAGAAGAAAGCGGATTTCGTTTCGCAGTCGATAAAAGCCGGGCAGGAGTTCGAGGAGTTAGACGCAAAATATCAGAAGCTAGTCAGCACTCTCGAGGGACATGAGACCGCGGCGGAGGAGCGCAATCAGGCGTATCTGCGGCTGCTCGACGAGTTGGGCGAGCACAAGGCGAAGAGCGCGAGCTACGAGACGGAAAAGAAGATAAACGAGGAGCGTATAAAGGCGCTCGGCTCGTTGCTGTCTCAAAGGAAGGCGAGTCTGGACGAGGAGTTGACCAATCTGTCCATATACAGCGGCAAGGTCAGCGCCGCAAAGGAACGCTCCTTGCGTCTTACAACGGAGTATAACGAGGCTCTTTCCGAAAAGATGTCCGCAAAAGAGGATATCAAGGCGTATGAGGAAGACCTTGCCAAGATGAACAAGACCTTGATCGCCGCAGAGGGCAATTTGCAATTTTACATAAAGAGCAAAGAGGATTATCAAGGCTTCAACCCCTCTGTCGGCGGATTGATGAACGAGGCGAAGCATAACGACGTCGTGAGAAGCAAGATCCTGGGCGTCGTCGCGGAGGTCATCAAGGTGCCCAAGGATTTCGAGGCGGCTATCGAATATACTTTGGGCAACAATCTGCAAAACGTGCTCGTGCGCGACGAACGCGACGCGGGCGACCTTATAGCGTTTTTGAAGCAGCATAATCTGGGACGCGTCACCTTCAGACCGCAGACATCCTGCCGTATGCATTTTTTGACTGACGAGGAGCAACGCGCTCTCAAGGAACCGGGTTGTCTGGGACTTGCGAGCGATCTGGTGAGCTGCGATCCGCAATTCGATGTGTTTGTAAAGGCGTTGCTCGGCTCTACGTTTGTCGTCAACAACACAGATAACGCGATAAGGATCTACAACAAATACAACAGGGCTTTTAAGATAGTCACTCTCGACGGCGACGTGTTTACCCGCAGCGGCGAGATCACCGGCGGTTCGCGCCGCAATCAGACCAAGGGGCTTTTGACGCGCGAGGCGCAAATAGAGCAGGCGACGGCGCAAGTCGAAAAGATAAAGTCTAATATCGCTCATCTCGACGGGCTGCGCGTGGAAAAGGAGACCGAAATCGCCGTATTGGACGAGCGCGTTGCGGAGCTCAACAAGGAGATGACGGAGCTGCACATAGAGCTCCGCATAGGACAGGAGAGCGCAAGCAAGGCGCAGGAAAGCGTGACCGCGCTGCAGACGGAGGTCGACGAAACCGCCGCGGAATACGAGCTTATCAGGGCGCAGATAAAAGAGCTTGCCGAAAGACTTGATTACGTAGAACAGCTTGAAAAGACCGCCGCGGAGAAAAAGGCGGAGTTTTCAACGAAGATCGAGGTGTCCAAGAATGAAAGCAGCAAACATGCAAACGAGCGTCAGACCTTGATGGAGCAACGCTCCGCCGCAAATTATAAAAAGCTGGAGTTGAAAAACGCGGTCATTGCGTGCGATACGGCGTTGCATCGCCTCGAACGCGAAAAATCCGAGCTCGAGCAGGAAAAGATCGATAAGATAGGCGAATTGCGCAGGGCGGAAAACAGACTCAAGGAGATTGAAGACGCTCCGGAGAAAAAGACCTTTACAAAAGAGGATTCCGAGCGTATAAAAAGGCTTGAGGAGGAGATCGCGAGCCTGTCCGCAAGGAAGAGAACGATAGCGGACGAGCTTGCGCAGCTCAACGAAAGCAAGACCAAAATATCCGACGAGCGCATAGAGGCGAGCAACCAGCTCACATCCAATATAAACAAGCTCGAAAACGTCGATATCGAGATACAAAACGAGCAGCAGCATATACTTGCCGAATACGATCTGACGTATAACGGCGCGCTCGAGTTCAAGGACGAGGAGTTTAAGGCATACGGCGCGCACACCGTGATATCGGATCTACGCAAAGCTATATACCGCCTCGGCGACGTCAATCTGCTTGCCGCGCAGTCTCTGAAGGAGACGGAAGAGCGTCTTGCGGAGCAGGTCACGCGAAGAGACGATCTACAGCTTTCCTGCGAGCAATTGCGCAATATCATGCAGATCGTAACCGAGGAGATGCAAAGCAAATTCTCGACTGCTTTCGAGCAGATAAACGCCAACTTCAAGGAGGTGTTTACGCAGCTATTCGGAGGCGGCAAGGGCGAGTTGAGGCTGGATACCAAGGAGACGACGGATGTCCTCGAGGCGGGCATAGAGATTTTTGCACAGCCTCCCGGCAAGAAGCTGCAAAGCATAGGCTTGTTAAGCGGCGGCGAAAAGGCGTTGACGGCAATCGCGATACTGTTTGCCATATTGCGACTCAAGCCAATGCCTTTCTGCGTGCTTGACGAGATCGAAGCCGCGCTTGACGATGCCAACGTCAATTTGTTTGCGGAGTTCCTTAAAAAATTCTCCGATTATACGCAGTTTATCGTCATAACTCACAGAAAGCCCACAATGCAGCATGCGGATACGATATTCGGCGTGACAATGGAGGAAAAGGGCGTGACGAAGATAGTCTCCGTCGAAATGGAACAGGCTGTAAAATATGCAAAATGAACGGTTAGAAGCACGCTTTTGCGTGTTTCTTCATTGATAGGCAAGGTCGAAAAACGTCGAACCTGCAAGCAATATGAAATAAGGCGGTGTTATATGGGATTTTTTCAGAAAATCGCGCAAGGCATAAAAAAAACAAAGGACGCTTTTTCAAAAAAGCTTTTCTTTGCGTTTTCGGCGAGAGAGTTTGACGACGAATTTTACGAAAGTCTTGAAGAGGCTTTATTGACGGCGGATTTAGGTATAACCGCAACGGACAATCTCATCGAAGAACTTAAGCAGGAAATTTTTGAGCAAAAGCTCAAAAAACCGGATGACGCAAAGGCGTTGCTTAAGCGACTGATGATCGAAGATATAGACTATGATTTGCCCGAGTACGAATATCCGCTCGTAATATTGCTGTCCGGCGTAAACGGAGTGGGGAAAACCACGGCTATCGGCAAATTGGCGCACATGTTCAAGGAGCAGGGCAAAAGCGTGGTTGTAGCCGCGGCTGATACCTTCCGCGCCGCCGCAAGCGAGCAGCTTGAGGTATGGGGACAGCGCGCGGGTGTGAGAGTGATAAGGCATAACGAGGGCGCAGATCCCGCGGCGGTCGTATTCGACGCTATTTCCTCCGCCAAGGCAAAGGGCAACGACGTCGTGCTTGTGGATACGGCAGGGCGCTTGCACAACAAGAAAAACCTTATGGCGGAGCTTCAGAAAATCTGCAGAGTGGTGGAAAGAGAGCTGCCGCAGGCGGATTTCCGCAAATATCTTGTGCTTGACGCCACCACGGGACAAAACGCGGTGTCTCAAGCGAAAATATTCAGCGAGGACATTGACACGGACGGCATTATTCTTACAAAGCTCGACGGCACGGCAAAGGGAGGCGT
>CANDBZ010000061.1 GCA_947383095.1 uncultured Clostridia bacterium
GATCATTGTTGGTGACTGGAGTTCAGACGTGTGCTCTTCCGATCTCCAGCGCAAAAGCGTCGGCAAAGGGCGTGCAGGGATATCACAAAGGCAATATCTATATGGATACAGTGCGCGACGAGGTCGCGATAACCGCCTATCTCAAGGACAAATACAATCTGCCCGTGATATACTTCGGGCACAGCTACGGCAGTATGGTGGGGCAGAGATACATACAGGAGTGCAAGGAGCACGACGGCGCTATTTTAAGCGGCTCCGCTATGATGAAGGGCGCGTTGCTCAACACCGGCAATGTGATAATAGGCATGCAATACGCGCTTTGCGGCGGAGAGAAGACGGGCAAGTTTGCAAATACGCTCACCTTCGGCTCCTACAACAAGCCTTTCAAGAAAGAGGGACCCAACGCATGGCTGTCCCGCGACAGAAAGCAGGTGGAGAAATACTGCCTTGACGAGCAGTGCGGTCAGATAATGTCAATCGCGTTCTTCAAATATTTCCTTGCGGGGCTCAAAACCGCTTATAAAAAGGACAACCTCAAAAAGATCGACGTCAACAAGCCCATAGGCATTTTCTCCGGCGACGCGGATCCCGTCGGCGGCAAGGGCAAGCTTGTGAAAAAGCTCTATGAGCAGTATAAAAATCTTGCGGTCAAGGACGTTAGCCTAAAGCTGTATCCCAACGCCCGTCACGAGATCTTGAACGAGACCAACAACGCCGAGGTTTACGCGGATATACTTGCAAGACTTGACGAAATGGTGAAATGATTTGTCGCCCCGACCGTATCGGTCGGGGTAAATTTTGCACAGAGCATTTATATATGGGGGGGGTATACTTTTTCCATATGACGATATTGGGGAGTTGAGATTATGAAGAAAAAGGTATTGATGTTGATTGTGACGACTGTAGCGCTGGCGATATCGTTGTGCGTGCTTGCGGCGTGCGACGGAAAGGACGGCGGCGTAGGAGAGATTTCATTCGCATCCGGCTCGGGCGGCAGCATCGACGGCGATAAAATGTCGCTCGAGGTGGGCACCACTGTTGAAAATGCGGACTTGAATTATATCCTGCGGGTCGGCAAAGGCACGACGTTTACCGTGAGCGAGGACGAGGACGGGAAGCTTGTCGTGCCCGATAAGATCGTAAAGCTGTCACGGGGCGACAATAAGTTTTACGTCACCGTCAAAAAAGGAAGCAGAAAAAAGGTTTTTGAGCTGAATATCTGGAAAAATTTCAAAACTACGATTTATTATTACGTCAACGGAGAGCTGTTTGACAAGCAGGATGACGTGCTGTCGCATACATACCTCGAGGATTTTCGCGCGCCCGACAATCTCGAATACGGAATGCAGTTTTTGGGCTGGGATTGCGAGGGCTATTATGTCGAAGAGCAGGGTAAGGTATTCAACGCAAAGCTAAAGTATAAAGAGGTCGTCGTCGACCTGAATGCGGACGGAGGAGCTTGCTCCGCGCAAAAGGCTATACTGTACGTCGGCGCGGGCTATGCTTTGCCCGTCCCTCAAAAGAATGGATATACTTTCAATGGCTGGACGTACAACGGACGGTATGTTACCGACGGCAAAGGAGAGAGCAACGGCAGGTGGGTTTTGGACAAGTCCGTTGAATTTAAAGCCGAATGGAGACCAGATACTTATAACGTCTATTTCACGAGCAATCTGAAAGACGTGGGCAGAGAGTATAAGAAAGAGTGCCGCTTCGGCAAGACGTATACCGTCGGCTATGAGGTCAAAAAGCCCGGCTACAGGTTTTTGGGCTGGTATAAGGACGGCGAGAAGATAAGCGGCGATGCCAAGCTGACGTTCACGGCGGAGAGCGATATGTCGATCGAAATGAGGTTTGAATACGACGTCGCATTGGACAACCTCGATTATATCTATAACTACGACGGCCTTAAAATAACCGGCGTCAAAGATAAGAGCGTGACTTCGCTCACGATTCCGTGCGGTGTGGACAAAATCGAAGAAGGCATTCTCGCGGATTGCAAAAATTTGCAGGAGCTCGTATTGCCGTTTGTAGGTATTGCACGCCGCTACGCCTACACTACTGACAATCTATTTGGAATTCTGTTCGGTAGACAGGAAAAGGACGGCTATATAAAGGTAAGGCAAGCATATGAACATACGAGTTATTTCACATACTATTCCTATTACATTCCCGCGTCGCTCAAAAAGGTGACGGTGCTCGGAGGCGGACTCGCGGAGGGCGCGTTTGAAAATTGCAGCATGCTGACGGAGATAGTCATCGACACGGATAGCGAAACAGTCGGCAGTTATGCGTTTGCGGGTTGTACTGCTCTTGAAAAGGTTGCGCTCAACAGGGTGAAGAATATCGGCGCGAACGCGTTTAAGGACTGCGCGTCATTGACGGATATCGCTATGCTAAACGACGTTGAGTACGTCGGCAAAGACGCGTTTGCAAATACTGCATGGTTTGACGCGCAAAAGGACGGCGCGGTGTACGTGGGCAAGGCGCTTTACAAATATAAGGGCACGGCGGCGGATGGAGAGAGAATAACCGTCAAAAACAGCACGGTTTCCATATCGGAAGAGGCGTTTTACGGCTGCTGCGCGGACGGCAAAAATATAACCGTATATATCCCGACGGGAGTTGCGACGGTGGGTAAAAACGCTTTCGGCGGCAGCGGCGAAACAGCTATTGCGTGCGCGGAGAAGGTCAAGCCCAACGATTGGGACGGCGATTGGCGCGACACGGATACGACCTCCGTCGCGTGGGACGAGGGCGAGCCCGAGGCGGTTTGAAAATAAAAACAAATTGCAATATTTAAAAAATCCCGCATTAGATTGCGGGTTTTTTATTTGTGCGGATAAGGAGGATTTAAGATCGCAGAGCGGAAAACCGCAATAATTTTTCTCGCCGTATCTTTCGCTTTTTGATTGTAAAGCTCGGCGATATATGGTAGAATAGTTATATTATAATACAACATATAGAGTTGCAAAGGTAAAAATGGCAAATCACGATTACAAGGCAAGCAATATACAGGTGCTCGAGGGCTTGGACGCTGTGAGAAAGCGTCCCGGTATGTATATCGGCACCACGGGCGTGGACGGCTTGCATCATATTTTGTGGGAAATCATCGACAACAGCATCGACGAGGTCACAAACGGCTTCGGCGACACCGTCACGGTGGAGCTTCTCGACGACGGCGTTGCGCGCGTGAGCGACAACGGCAGAGGCGTGCCCGTCGACAAGCACCCCGGGCTTAAAAAGAGCGGCGTGGAGGTCGTGTTTACGCAGCTGCACGCGGGTTCTAAATTCGACAACTCGCAGTACAGCTATTCGGGCGGTCTTCACGGCGTGGGCGCGTCGGTCACGAACGCCCTGTCGGAGTGGCTGACGGTTGAGGTCAAGCGCGACGGCAGTCTGTATAAAATGGAGTTTTATTCTCCGAAGCTCGGCAACGGCGCGATAAAGAGCGGCATCGTCAAATCTCCGCTCACGGTGATAGGCAAGGCGAAGGGCACGGGCACGACGGTGACGTTCAAGCCGGACGAGCGCGTCTTCGGCGACGCAACGCTGGACTACAACACGATCGCGCGCCGCATGCGAGTCATGGCGTATCTAAACGGCGGCTTGACTATAGTGCTCGACGACAGACGCACGGCGCTGTTCGGCGGCACGGACAGGCGCGACGTGTTCTTTTATAAGGGAGGCATTGCGGACTACGTGCAATACCTCAACGAGGACAAAAAGACGTTGTACGACAAGCCGCTGTTCGTCGAGGGCAAGATAGATACCAAGACGGAAAAATTTGAAGTGGCGGTCGCCATTCAGCACACCGAGGATTACTCGGAAAACATCTATTCCTACGTCAACAATATTCCCACTCCCGAAGGAGGCACGCACGAGGCGGGCTTCAAGAGCGCGCTCACGAAGGTATTCAACGACTATGCGCGCAAGACCAATCAACTCAAGGAGAAGCAAGCCGCTCTGACGGGCGACGACTACCGCGAGGGCATGGTGGCGATAATCACTGTGAAAATGCAGAACGTGCAGTTCGAGGGGCAGACCAAGGCGAAGCTGGGCAATCCCGACGTGCGACTCAAGGTTGACTCGCTCGTGAGCGAGAAGCTGTCCGAGCTGCTGCTGCAAAGAGGCTATAAAGCCGTTGCGGAAAGGATAATAACCAAGGCTATGGGCGCGGCGAAGACTCGCGACGCTACGAGACGGGCAAAGGAATTGAGCCGCCAGCAAAACAAGCTGTCGGGACTCAATCTCGTGGGGAAGCTCGCAAGCTGCTCCGGCAAAAACTATGCTATAAACGAGCTGTTTATCGTCGAGGGCGACTCGGCCGGCGGCAGCGCGAAGCAGGCGAGAGACAGGTTTTTCCAAGCCATTTTGCCGCTTAAGGGCAAGCCTCTCAACGTCGAAAAAAAATCGCTTGCGGAGATCCTTAAAAACGAGGAGATAGCCACGCTTATAAGCGCGCTCGGCACGGGTATAGAGCCGAGCTTCGATATCGACGGTCTCAAATACGACAAAATCATCATCCTCGCCGACGCCGATCAGGACGGCGCGCATATCAGAGCGCTGCTGCTTACTTTCTTCTTCAGATACATGCGCAAGCTCATCACGGAGGGTCACGTTTATATAGGCATGCCTCCGCTTTACCGCTTGCAGAAAAAGGACGAGATACTTTATTGCTACGACGACGCCGCGCTTGCGGAGGGGCAGAAGAAGATGGGCAAAAACGCGCTTTTGCAGAGGTTTAAGGGACTTGGCGAGATGAATCCGGAGCAGCTGTGGGACACCACTATGGATCCCGCCAACCGCACTCTCACACGCGTGACGATAGAGGACGCCGCCATGGCGGACAAGCGCGTGTCCGTGCTTATGGGCGACGAGGTCGACGCGCGCAAGGAGTATATTTACAGATACGCTAATTTCAACAAAGTGGATAACTTCAAGATACAGACTCCGCAACAATAAACGGTGGGGAATATGGCAAAAAAGCATACGAGAGAAATTGTTTATAATCAAAACGTGATGGACGTTGTGTTTGAAGACGTTATGCACAACTCCATGATGCCGTACTCGGAGAGCGTCATTCTCGACAGGGCTATTCCGCGCGTCGAGGACGGATTGAAGCCCGTGCAGCGCCGCGTGCTTTATTCTATGCACGAGATGGGGCTCACGCCGGACAAGCCGCACAAGAAGTGCGCGAGGATAGTGGGCGATTGCCTCGGCAAATATCATCCGCACGGCGACAGCTCCGTTTACGACGCGCTCGTGAGGCTTGCGCAGCCCTTTTCCATGCGCATGCCGCTTGTCGACGGGCACGGCAACTTCGGCTCTGTGGACGGCGACTCGGCGGCGGCTATGCGTTATACCGAGGCGAGGATGAGCGCGTTCGCGCTGGAGCTTTTGCGCGACCTCGATAAGGACACGGTAAATTGGACACCCAACTTCGACGACAGTCTCGAGGAGCCCACGACCTTGCCGGGGCGTTTCCCCAATCTTCTCGTCAACGGCGCGAGCGGCATTGCCGTCGGACTTGCTACGATGATACCCACGCACAACATGGGCGAGTGCATAGACGCGGCGATCGCGAGGATAGACAAGCCCGGAATATCCACAAAGGAGCTGCTTGAGGTCTTTCACGGTCCCGACTTCCCGACGGGCGGCTTCGTCGTGCCGGTGGACAGCCTCGAGAGCATTTACGACACGGGCAAGGGCAAGATAGTCATACGCTCCCGTCTGCATATAGAGAACGACGACAACGGCAAGAAGAACATCGTTATAACGGAGATGCCGTACGGCGTTTCGAAATCCGCGCTGCTCAAGGATATAGCGGACAGGCGAGAGGCGGGCAAGGACGGCGTGCTCGCAGGCATAAACGACGTCGTCGACGAAAGCGACAAGACGGGCATGCGCGCGGTTGTCAAATGCAAGCGCGACGCGGATATAAACCGCATTTTGGAGATACTGTTCAAAAAAACCAAGCTCGAGGTGTCGTATAACGTCAACATGGTTGCGATCGCAAACGGCAAGCCGGAGCAGTTGAGCCTTAAGGCGTATCTTTCGTATTATGTGGAATATCAGCGTCAGATCATAGTGCGCCGCACCACGTTCGATCTTAAGGCGGCGAAGGCGAGGGCGGAGATCGTCGAAGGATTGCTTGTCGCGATAAGAAATATCGACGAGGTCATAAGGATAATCAAGGAGTCGGATTCGACGGCAAAGGCAAAGGAGACCTTGCGCGCCCGCTTCGATTTGAGCGACGCGCAGGCGCAGGCTATCCTTGACATGAGGCTCAAGAGTCTTGCGCGCCTCGAGGTGGGCAAGCTGGAAGAGGAGTTGGCGGAGCTCAAAAAGCGCATCGCCGAATACGAGCGCATACTTGCGGACAGGAAAAACCAATTCGCGATTGTCAAGGATGAGCTAAAGCAGATAAAGAAGCTGCACAACTCTCCGCGCATGAGCGCGCTCGTCGAGGGCGGCGTAGAGCAAAAGTTCTCCGCTCCGTCCGAGGCGGAGGCGGTGCAGTACCGCGACGGGATCATCGCGCTCAACAGAGACGGCTTGTTGAGATTTATGTCGCAAAGAAGCTTCGTCACCGCTCAAAAGGATATGGAAGGGCTTGACGCGGACGCTTTACCCGTGCAATATGCCTCCGTCAACAACAAGGGCAATCTGTTTGCCGTGACGGATATGGGCGGCGTAGTCAAGCTTGACGTGACGAATTTGCCGGAGAAGAGGTTCAGAGAAAAGGCGTTCAAGCTGTTGAGCGTCAATCCCGACGCGCAGCCCAAAGAACGCATAGTCAAGCTGTTGTTCTTTGACGGCACTCCCGCGGGAGAGCTTATGGTGTTTACGCGCGGCGGCGTCGTCAAGCGCGTGGATATAAGCGAGCTTGCGTCTGCAAGCAAATCCTATCTGAAGGGCATAAATCTTGCGGACGGAGATATCGTCATAGGCGCGGAGGTCGTTGAGGACGATAAAAACGTCATGGAGGTCACCGCTCAAGGACAGGTGCTGCGCTATGAGATAAGCGAAGTCCCGTTGCAAGGCAGGGCGGCGAGCGGCGTGAAGGGAGTCAAGCTCAACGACGGCGACTGCGTCGTGTACGCGGGGCTCGCCGACGACGAGGGAGAGGCGGTCGTGATAACGGAAAACGGCTACGCCAAGAGAGTCATACTCGCCACGCTCGACACGATATCGAGATACAGCAAGGGCGTGAAGATAGCGGAGCTTGACGGCTCAAAAATAAAATACGTCGGGCTTGTGAAGATGCCCTACGATTTGGCGATATGCGAGGGGGGCAGAACGCACGCGCTCAACACGGAGGATATCAGGATCGACGGCAGGACGACAAAGGGCAAGCAGATCTTCAAAAATACCGTCATAGACGTCGTGGCGGCGTTTGACGCGAACAACTGATAAGGCAATAATTTACAGGGGATAAAGGAATATGTTTAAGGTTGGATTTGACAGTGAAATGTACATGCAAAAGCAGTCGAAGCAGATTTTGGAGAGGATAAGCCGCTTCGACAAGCTGTATCTTGAGTTCGGCGGCAAGCTGTTTGACGATCTGCACGCGGCGAGGGTCCTTCCGGGCTTCGATAAGGCGGCGAAGATAAAGCTTTTGCAAAAGCTACGCGACAAGGCGGAGCTTATCGTCTGCATAAACGCAAACGCCATCGAGCGCAATAAAATCCGCGCGGACTACGGCATCACATACGGCAGCGAGGTGGAGCGCATGATAGACAATATCTCCGCTATGGGCATATATATCAACTGCGTCGTGATAACCATGTTCACGGATCAAGATCGGAAGAGCGTCGTGTAGGGAAAGAGTGTCCGTGAAGGTGTTGT
>CANDBZ010000062.1 GCA_947383095.1 uncultured Clostridia bacterium
GATCATTGTTGGTGACTGGAGTTCAGACGTGTGCTCTTCCGATCTCTTTGGCAAAATAACTCCGCAAACGCAAGATCTACAAGAGGCGAACTATGCTTATAAGGGAAATGCGCGCCGGCGACAAAGCCGCGGTGCTTGATATGATGAAGGTGTTTTACGACTCCCCCGCTATTCTCGTGCATGCAAGCGAGGACGTATTGCTCAAGGACATAGACTGCTGCTTGAGCGACATGCCTTATATCGAGGGCTACGTCTTCGAAGAGGACGGTAAAATCGCGGGCTACAGTATGGTTGCAAAAGGGTTTTCCACCGAATACGGCGGCATTTGCCTGCACGTCGAGGACTTATACGTCAAGCCGGAGTTCCGCCGCAAAGGTTGCGGAGAGAGATTTTTTGAGTTTTTGGAGGACAAATATTCCTCCTCTGCGGTCAGATTGCGCCTCGAGGCGGAAAGGTCAAACGACGGCGCGATAAAGCTTTACAAAAGGCGCGGAATGTACGAATCGCCTTATCTTCATATGGTCAAGGAGCTTTGATCCGACGTACGGTCGCGAGAATATACTCATAAATTTACATGATTTGCCCTATTGACTTAATTTTTAAATGCCTATAAAATAAAGACATACAATATTGTTGCACTTTGACAGTCGCGTGCAAAAACGTCACGCTTCCGGCGATATGTGACGTGAACGCCGCGATTTTTGTTTTTTGCAAAATCAACGGCATATTATAACGCCGAGGGGGATAATATGGGCAAACTTTCGAAACAAATCAAAAAAGACGCGGTAAGATCCACTCCGCTCGGTCCGAAAATCTGGTTTTTGGCCATATTTTTCGGTCTGATAGGACAAATTGCCTGGATAGTGGAAAATATGTATTTTGCGACGTTTGCGCAGGACATATTCAGCAATTCAGGAAGAGCGGACTTGAGCTATATCGTCACCACTCTTATGGTGATTTTCTCCGCTATCACTGCGACCGTCACGACGATATTCGCAGGCGGACTTTGCGATAAAGCGGGCAAGCGCAAACCGTTTATCGCATACGGATATATCTTCTGGGGCGTGACGATAATGCTTTTCGCGGTCATCCCGATGAAGGCGGAGGGAGCTATGATAGCGGGCGCGGCGGCGTTGCTTATCATATTCGACTGCGTGATGACGCTTGCGGGATCCACCTCCAACGACGCCGCCTTCAACGCATGGCTCGTCGACCAGACGGACGCGACAAACCGCGGCAAAATGAACGCCGTGACGTCTATCCTGCCCGTCGTTGCGGTCGTGCTCGTGTTCATAGGATTGGGCCCCCTGTACAGCAAGGACAACGCAAGCAACTGGCTGTTTTTCGTTGTGCTAGGCGCGATACCGCTTGCGGCTGGCATTCTTGCGATATTCATACTCAAGGACAAAAAAGGCATTGTCAAAAATCAAAATCCCGATTATCTGAAGGAGACCTTTTACGGCTTCAGACCGAGCGTGATAAAGAGCAACAAGATGTTGTATATCACGCTTACTGCGTCATGCATAATCGGCATTGCGCAGCAGACTTATTTTTCATATCTCATCAACTTCGTGCAGGTGACGCTGGGCTTCGGCGACGGCTTCGTCATCCCTCTTGCGGTAGTCATAGTGGGCTCCGCCGTCATAACTGGAGTTTGCGGCGCGCTGTACGACAAGCTGGGCAGAAAGCACTTTTTCATACCGCTGCTCGCAGTGCTGGTCGTAAGCACGTTGAGCATGTTTCTGCTCAAATTCACAGCGACGGGCAGCGCGGCGATGACCGCGATCACATATGTCGCCGGCATACTCATGATGGGCGCTATGCTGTCGCTCAACGGCGCGTTGGGAGCCACCTTTCAGGATTACATCCCGAAGGGCTACGAAGGCAGATTTCAGGGCGTCAGAATGTGCTTTTCCGTCCTCATACCCATGATAATCGGTCCGCTTATTTCTATGGCGATAGGCCTTGACGCAATGGGAATGAACGGCAGCAACTTCGCTCCTCCCTTTGAGATCTTTCTCGCGGCGGCAGTCATTGCTATCGTAGCGATAGTGCCTATCATATTCGTCATAAAGGACTCGGCGAGATTGCGCAGCTCTCTCGTGGCGGAGAGAGCAAACGAGGATGACGCAGACGTTACGGAGGGTCAACCGGAAGAAACGGCGCAGCCGCAGGACGACCTCCCCGTTGAAGAATAAAGCTTTAAACGCGGCGCAAACTTACTTCGAGGTTTACAAACCGTAGCTTTTGATGTATCATATATGCAAATAGATCCAAGGAGCGGCGCATGAAATACACATATATGACAAAAGGCACCTGTTCGAGGCAAATAGACTTCGATATAAAAGACAATATCGTCACCGACGTACGCTTTACGGGCGGCTGCAACGGCAACCTTCAAGGCATATCGCGGCTTGTAAACGGCAAAAGCGTCGAGGAGATAGAAGGTCTTCTGAAGGGCGTCAAATGCGGTTTTAAATCCACGTCCTGCCCCGACCAGCTTGCGATCGCGGTGCGGCAGGCGCTGAACGAACAGCACGAAAATATTTGACAAACAAAACACAAGTGCGAAGACGGTCGTCTTCGCACTTGTGTGATATAAAAGAGAGAGAATCCGGCTTTGCATGGCACAAAGCCTTTACAAATCATTTGCCTTGCGCATCGTCCGTTTTGCAGGTTTTTTTCGCGCTGTGCGAGCACTGCCCCGCATAGGGACAGCCCGCGCACCCGCCGCAGCCGCTTGATTTTCCCTTGACCTTACGTATGATATACGACAGGATAAGTCCCGCTACGGCAGCTGCCGCCAATACGATTATAACGATCTCCACAGGTCCCATAATAAGTCTCCGTACATTTTATCGTTCAAGCCTTTTTACGCTTTATTTTTAACTTATCGAAAAAGCCTTTCACGTCGATCTTGCCTTTTTTGTCAAGCACGATCAAGGTAATCGCGGCAGCCCATATCGCAAGGATGATAAACACCGTCCACCACCATTCGCCGATGAGATATATCATCGTGCCGACGATATACGACGTCGCTATCCAGAACGCTATCGTCCAACGGAAGGACTTCTTTGACGGAAGCTCCGCTTTTGCCGTAGCGACCGCCGCGAAACACGGTATCGTCAACATGTTGAAGGCTATAAACGCTATCAACGCGGGCACGCCTACTCCCGTCGCGCCTATAAGCGCCTCTATTGCGTCCACGCCCTCGAGAGCGTCGTCCGCCACGAAGCCCGCAACGGCGCATGCCGCCAAGGTGCCGAAGGTTGCGATAACGTTTTCCTTGGCGATAAGTCCCGTGATCGCCGCGACCGCAAACACCCAACCCCATTTGCCGAGCTGACTGCCGAAGCCGAGCGGAGTGAACAGCGGCTGAATGAGCTGACCGATATTTGCGAGAATACTGTTGTTCATCTCCTCGTCGGGCAGATAACTCCAGCTCCAGGAGAAGTGACTGAAGAACCATATCAGTATGGTGGACACAAGTATTATCGTAAACGCTTTCTTTATAAAGTGCTTAAGCTTGTCCCAAAGGTGAAGCATAAGGTTTTTAAATTGCGGCGCGTGATATGCAGGCAGTTCCATGATGAACGGAGGCACGTCGCCCTTCATCGTAGTATTGCGCATGAGCAGTATCGCGCAGATCGCGACGACTACCCCCAGCACGTACATGCCGTACGTGATGACGTCCGCGTTGCTTATCTTGGCTATTGACAGTATGCCTCCCGCGATCGCCGTGAGTATGGGCAGCTTTGCGCCGCAGCTGAAGAAGGGTATGACTCTCACAGTGGCGGTGCGCTCGTTTTGATCGGCAAGCGTACGCGTGTTGATCATGGCGGGTATCGAACAGCCGAAGCCCATGATCATAGGCATGAACGCCCTGCCCGACAAACCGAACTTGCGGAAAATCCTGTCGAGAATGAACGCGACGCGCGCCATATATCCGCTGTCTTCAAGTATCGAGAAGAACAGGAACAGCAACAGAATTTGCGGCAGGAAGCTCAACACCGCGAACAAACCGCCCAATATTCCGTCGCAAACAAAGCCCGTAGCCCAATCCGCGACCGCGCCTCTTTCCATCGCGCCCCTGATTGCGTCGGTCAGCGAGTCAGTGCCGAGCCCGAGCAGGCTTTGCAGGAACACGCCGGGCGAATTGATACCGCCCTCGCCGAACAAGCCCTCCGCCGCAGTGCCCGCCAGAGAAACCCAATCCTCCGGCAACGCGCCGCCGATAAACAGGAAATTTTCCGAAAACGTGAGATGGAATATCGCAAAAAGAATGACGAGGAAAATCGGTATGCCCCAAACTTTGTGCGTGAGCACTCTGTCCGCCTTGTCCGAGCGCGACATCTTGGATTTTTCCGCGGCTTTGCTTTTTTCTATTACGGTAGAATAGTTTTGAGATATGTATTTATAACGGCTGTCCGCAACCAACGCCTCGAAATCGCTTCCGAAAATATCGTCTTCAAAGGTCTTTTTAAATTCCTCGACCATTTTTGCGGATTCGGGATGCATCGCGACTTCGATCTCGTCGAGCTCCACGAGCTTGATCGCATGGAAGAGCGTATTTTCGACCTTTTGTCCCTCGAGCGCGATCCTGCAATCGCCGACAAGGTGCATGAGTTGAGTCCCCGCCAACACGGTAGCGCCCTGCCTCGGTGAGCCTGACACCTCGTAGGCGCGCTCCATCAACTCGTCAAGTCCGTTTTCCTTGAGCGCGGATATCCCGACCACGGGAAGCCCTATCTTTTCCTCGAGCTTTTTCGCGTCTATCCTGTCGCCGATTTTCTCCACCGCGTCCATCATGTTGAGCGCGATTACCATGGGAACGTCTATCTCCATGATTTGAGTCGTGAGATACAAGTTTCTTTCAAGATTAGTCGCATCTATTATATTGATGATGCAATCCGGTTTTTCATCGAGAATATAGTTCCTCGATATGACCTCCTCCGGCGTATACGGCGACAGCGAATATATGCCGGGCAGGTCTACGATGGATATGGGCTCGGCGCACTTTTTATACACGCCCTCTTTCTTATCCACCGTGACGCCGGGCCAATTTCCCACGTGCGCGGTCGAACCCGTAAGACTGTTGAACAGCGTGGTTTTACCGCAGTTGGGGTTGCCTGCAAGCGCAAATCTTTTCATTGTTTCGCACCTCCCTTGTCTTTTGCTTTTTTCTCCGCGTCGCTACGCAGCTTCTTTGCGGACCTCTCCGCCGTCTTTGCCTCCGATAATTGCTCTTTGGCAAGGCTCAACGCATTCTTCGCCTCCCAAAGCCCGCTGCGCGTCTTTCTGGCTTGCCTGCAGCGCAGCTTCGCCGCAGCCACGTCCGCTTTGGCTTCTTCGACGGATTTTGCGGTCGGTATGCGGCAGTTGTCCATCCCGACCGCCGCCGCCTCAACGTTGCGCAACGTCAGCTCGTAGCCGCGTATCGTCACCTCGATTGGGTCGCCGAGAGGCGCTTTTTTTCTCAAGGTCACGCTCGCGCCGGGAGTCACGCCCATATCGAACAGCCTGCGTCTGATTTTGCCGTCGCCGCCGATGGAGCTTATCACGCCCGTCTCGCCAATCACAAATTCGTTCAATGTCTTTTGCATGTTTACCTCCGTTTATGCTACAAGAATTTTTGTTGCAAGCACTCTGTCCAACGCAAGCCTTCCGTCCTTTATCATGCAAATGACGCTTCCTCCGCTCTGGGACAGAATGCTTATCTTGGAGGATAGCGTTATCCCCAAGCTTTCGAGATGCTTTTTTGTCTTTTCGTCGGTGAGTATCCTCACTATCCTCAACTCCCGCCCTATCGGCGCAACTATAAGCGGCATACAGTCCTCCTGACACACCATTATATGCAAAATGTGAAATTTTTTTCATATTTGCGAATAAATAATAGCACCGTAAATTTAACGAGTCAAGAAAATCGAATAAAAAATATGAAAAATTTTTCATATTCTTTCTTGCGCAATATTTTGTATTGCAATAAAAAAAATTATATCCTATAATATAGTAAAAATCAGCCTTAACGGGCGCTGACGCTTGCGCGCATATGCGCGTCAATAATAAGGAAATCATGGCACAGGACGTACGCGAACCCAAACAGGAACGCTCGATAGAGAAAAAAAACAAAATTCTAAAGGCGGGATACGAGTTGTTTTCCGAGGTAGGCTATTACAACACGAATACCGCTCAAATCGCAAAACGCGCGGGAGTTTCTACGGGCATTGTTTACGGATACTTCAAAGATAAACGCGATATTCTGCTGGACGTGCTGGGCATATACGTCGAGCGCGCGTTCGCGCCCGTGCTGCAGCTTATCGACGGGATGCGCTTCCCCGTCAATTTCTACGACCTTTCAAAAAGCGTCCTCGACGTCGCCATAACCGTGCACCGCGACAATGCGAAAATACACGAAGCGCTTCACTCCATTTCGCATACGGATCCCGACGTAAACGCGCGCTTTATAGAGCTCGAGGACGTGATCACCCTGCAAATTTCCAACAAGCTCGCCGCGCTCGGAGCGGACGCGCCGAACCTCACGGAAAGAGTGCACTTCGCAATGGATATCGTCCAATCCTTCGCGCACGAATGGATATACGACCACCATCCGTACATAAACTACGAAGAGATGAGGACGGTCGTGGAAAACACCCTCGTGGCGCTGTTTATCTGAATTATGTTTACGCAAAGAACGCTTGATTTTTTATATTTCAATCACAAATACAACTCAAAAGCATGGTATCAGCAGCACAAGGCGGATTACCTGCAATACTGCGTGCAGCCGTTTGCGGAGCTCGTAACTGCACTCACGCCTACGATGCTTTCGATAGACGATAAATTTATCGTAGAGCCGAAAGTCGACAAAACCATATCGCGCATTTACAAGGACATGCGCTACAGCTCGGACGGATACCTATACCGCGAAAAGATGTGGTTTGTCTTTTTAAGAGACAAAAAGCTGTACAACGGTTTGCCCGGATACTTCTTCGAGGTCTCCCCCTACGGTTTCACGTACGGTTGCGGATACTATCAGGCGGACGGACAGTCAATAAAAAACTTCAGACAAATGATTTTGGACGGCTCGACTTTTTTCAAAAACGCGATGGAGTGCTATAAGTCGCAGGATGTGTTCACCGTATACGGCGAAGCCCTTAAAAATTCCAGATATCCCGACCGTCCGCAGGAAGAGCAGGAATGGCTTAATAAGAAAAACATAGGTTTGGAGGCGCGGAGTCAAGATATAAACCTGCTTTTCGGCGAAGATCTTGCCGCTACGCTTGCCGAACGGTTTGTGTCTATAAAGCCCTTTTATGATATGATGCTTGAAGCAGAGCTGATGAAAAATCGCGTTTGACGCACAAGCGGTCAAAAAAAGCGGAGCGTATGCGCTCCGCTTTTTATCCTATCAAAATATGCATATTTCGCAACTCCGCGCTCTTTATTTTGTTTTGCGCGGCAAATCCGTAAGGCTCGAGATAGCTTCCGTCGCAATCGGCAACGCCCTGTCGCTTCAGTTCGCCCGCGATCGCAAGCGCTATGTCCTCGATCATCTCCTTCTTCACGCGGACGCCTTTTTCGTCGTTATCGGAAGTTAACAGATACTCGAGCGGCGACGCGAGCTCGGACAGAACGTCGACGCCGCGCAAGGCTCTGAAGCTCCATTTGTAATAAGGGCAATGTCGTTTGTTAAGCAAAAAAATCATTTCGCAGGCGGTGCTTAC
>CANDBZ010000063.1 GCA_947383095.1 uncultured Clostridia bacterium
AATTTCTTCATAAGTGGTATGGTCGCAACGGGTGCAGGTTTCGTACGCCTCCCAACCTTTTTGCGTGCAGGTCGCAGGCTTTGCGTCATGCTGCACGGGATGATGCCCGAGCGCAGGCAACGCTTGGACGTCGGCCGCTCCGCACGACGTGCAGGTATACGTAAGAGAGCCTGCCTCCGTGCAGGAGGACTCCACGCGCACGGCGTTACTGCCCCAAACGTGTCCCTTTTCATCCGTCGGTCTTGTCTGCTTATGCTCGTGATTTAAAGTGCACACGCGCGTTTCCTCTCCCTTTTCCGTACAGGTTGCGGCTTTACTTTGCCTCCATTCGTCCCAGGAATGAGCGGATCGGTCTATCGCAATAGTCAGATACGTTATTTCCGCATTTGCACTGTCGAAGTGCTTGCCGCACACCGAGCAATCCTTATGGGCTTTCGTGCCCGTCTGCGTGCATGACGCGGGAACCTCCGCAATCAAATCACCGAAAACATGGTCTCTGCTCGAATGTCTTTTTAGCATTTTGCCCGCGTCCTCTTTCGTCACGCTCTTGACGATTGAATTTCCGATTAAATAATCCGCGGGCAAAGGCAACTCAATTTCCCCGATTGTCTGCGGCAATATGACCGTCTCGACTGCCTCCGGAAAAATAGGAGTTATATCCTCGAACTCGTCCGACATGAGCGAAGAGATATCAAAATTGGACAGGTCAAGCGTTTTCAACGAGTAGCACTCTGTAAACATACTCGTCATATTGGTAACGGCAGAAGTATCGAACGAGGATAAGTCAACCGACTTAAGTTCAGTACACGCAAAAAATGTCTCGACCATATTCGTAACGTTCGAGGTATCAAAACCGGACAAATCGAGCGTCTCCACTGCAAAGCAACGTGCAAACATTTGCCTCATATTTGTGACGTTCGAGGTATCGAGCGCAGAGAGGTCAAATGAAGTTGCATTATTAAAATCAAAAAACCACGATTCTGTGGAAACGGGAGCAACTCCATCTTTAACTTGCACTGTATTGATGTAGAAGCTGAAATCGTACCAGGGAGCGGAGTAAAGCTCCTCGTCCACAGCAAAGCTGCCCTTCTTGTCCGCGGGCGCGGCGGCGACGTCGCTTTCGCTTCCGCTTATGACCAGCGTGCCGTCATTTACTACGCCCCAATATATTTCGGGCGCGAAGCTGATTCCCGCCGCCTTTGCCAGCTTTGTAAGATTGAGGTGTATCGCGGGACGAACGCGGTTTTCAGTTATAACCGTATTGTCTTCGCTCTCATCGCTTTTATTCAATAGTCTTGTATAACCTGCCCTTGAACGTGCGCCGGAGCGGAGCCAAGACGTATTCTCCAAGTTTATTCTTTGCGTGCGGTTGGTCTTCCATAAACCGGCTTTGTTTGCGTCGCCCGTTTCCGCCAGGGCGGGCAGCCATATTCTGTCGTTTTTCCAATCCGCATATCCGTCTTTCGATTCCAACCCGACTTCACTGCCGGCGCCGTTGCTCGGAGTTCCCCAAGCGTCGTTGGCGAGATTGTATCCTGTGTATCCTGTTTGCGCCCAGGATAACGTTTCCTGCCAAGCCATATTCGCAGGCGTTGCAAGATAATCGTAAACGTATCCGTCTTGCGAAAAATGTTGGAATTTATCATTTATAACTCCCTCGCCGTAGAGAGCTTCCGCGCTCGTCTCCGTAATATAAGGCGTGCCGACAAGTATGCTGCGTATATAGCTGGACGAATACATCATCGTCGGATAATAATCCTCCGAATTAGAGCCGCCGCCGACCTTGTTCCATTCGGAAGTCAAAGTATCGTACGCATCCCAAAGCGTGACGACGATATCTCCCGCTTTCGTCCCGTTTGCCGTATAAGCCGCCTTGCTGACGTACATTATGTTGAAGGTGACTTCTTGACCGGCAGAACCGCTGAATTGCACAGGCCTTGCCTCGTAGAAATTATCCGCCGTTTTCACTCCGTCGCCCAGGCTCTTCAACGCGTCGACGCCGCCGAGCTGCGTTATGAGAGCTTCGGCAACGTTTTTGTCGGTTATGTTTGCCGACGTAACGGTAATCGAACTCGAGCTGGTCACGTTTGCCGACGCGATACGGACGGTTGCAGACGCGCTCATAACGATTGCAATCGCACAGAGCAGGACGAAACTCACAAAGAGTACGCCCGTCAATACTTTCCCGTTTTTAACCATAAAAACCTCCCGTGTGCGGTTTCCGTAGGAAAACGCACAGCCCCCGCGGGGGCTGAAAACTTTTTTATAGGGCAAACGGCTTGCTTTTTTCCGCCTTTTGCCGTATTATGAGCATATTCTAACTTATACATCTATGTACAGGTCAAACGATATGAATTATTTGGATGAAGACAAGCTTAAAAATTCAAGCGAAAAATTTCGCGTAAACGACGTTGCGGCGTTCCTCGGTATCACGCCGCGTATCCTCAAACACTACGAGGATACGGAAGTTATCAGTCCAGAACGTTCGCAGCAAAACGATTATCGCGAGTACTCCATAGAAGACATTGTGAAAATCCAGACCGCCGAAAAGCTCAAGCTCTCGCAATTTTCGCAAAGAGAAATAGCCGGATACTTCACGGGCGAAATAGACCTTAAACGGAAATTCGAAGACCTTGTCGGACTGCGGAAAACGATAGACGACGCCATTGCTCTGCTCGATATAGAATTGAACGTCGGTAAGCCGCAATTCTCCGTTGAGGAGGAAGGCGCGCTGCAATGCTTCTGCAAGACGTATACACTGACCGACGGCAATCCGCTGCGACAGTATTTAAATTCCCGCGACACCTATATAAGCGCAATCAAAGCAGGCTGTACGATAGACGTCGTCCACACGTTCTTTTTGGAATACCGCAATCTTTTCCCCATCGGTAAATCCTCCGACGAGGCCGCTTCGCCAACGCCCAGTCTGCTTCCCGCCTGCGCGGCGGAAAAGACGGGCGGCGGTTATCGCATATGTATCCCTATTCTGTCCGCGAAAAACGGAGACGGCTTCGGCGGAACGGTCGAAAACGTGACCTGGAAAAAATCCTTTACGATGAAATACTCGGGACACCTTATATACGGCGGTCAAATATACTATATGCTACAGGAAGAAGCTATAAAGCGCGGGTTGACATTGACGGGCAAAGTCCGCACGATATCCGAGACCGGTTCAAACAGAAAAACGGCGGAACACACGTATACCATAATACTGTCCGCCGAAATCGAATAACGCCCGAAACGCCTCAATCTGCGCTACATATTCATATTGGGTTTTCCGACTTTTATAAACTATTATTACGTATTACGGCGCGGCGAGACCTCACGCATTTTTAAACTGATAGTCGTACAGCGTTTTGTATATGCCGCCCTTTTGAATAAGCTGCTCGTGCGAGCCGCGCTCTTCTATGCCGTTTTTTGTGACGACGATTATCTCGTCCGCATTCTTGACGGTGGACAGACGGTGCGCCACAACAATGGTAGTCCTGCCCTCCGACAGCTTATAAAGCGCGTCCTGTATCAGCATTTCAGTGGCGTTGTCAAGCGCGGATGTCGCCTCGTCGAGTATAAGTATCGGAGGATTTTTGAGGAACGCGCGGGCAATGGATACCCTTTGCTTCTGACCTCCGGACAGCTTCACGCCGCGCTCGCCCACTTGAGTGTCGTAGCCGTCGGGAAGCTGCATGATATAATCGTGTATATTGGCTTTTTTAGCCGCTTCGTATATCTGCTCGTCCGAAGCCTCGAAATCTCCGTAGGCAATATTTTCCTTTATCGTGCCGTTGAACAAAAACACATCCTGCTGCACAAGCCCTATGTTGTCGCGAAGCGCCCGTCTGTCGAGCTCCTTCAGGTCGTATCCGTCAATGGTGATTTTGCCCGCGTCTATCTCGTAAAATCTGGGGATGAGATGACAAATGGTGGTTTTTCCGCCTCCCGACGGACCGACGAGCGCAATCGTCTTGCCGGCGGGTACGTGCATGGAAAAGCCGCTTATCACCTTGACGCCGTCCTCCGATTCGTATCCGAAAGCGACGTCGTCAAAAACTATATCGCCCGTAAGCCTGTCCGGTCTCACGGCGTTTTCGCACTCCTGCTCCGTCTCGATATCCATTATTTCGCAAAAACGCTTGAAGCCGGTCGCGCCGTTTTGAATTTGCTCATAGATATTGGCGAGCGTGCGAATCGGCGTTATAAGCACGCTGATGTACAGCACGAACGCCGTAAACTCGCCCGCGTCGATCTTGCCGAAGTAAAAAAACAGTCCGCCGCCGAGCAAAACAACGAAATAGAGAAAATCAAGGAAAAACGTAGCCGAGGAAAAAAATTCGCCCATGACCTTGTATTGCTTGCTCTTGGCTTTGACAAAATTCAAATTTCCTCTTTCAAATTTCTCGCTTTCATGCGCGCTCGAGTTATATGCACGCGACACTCTTATGCCCGATATCGCGCTCTCTATATCCGCGTTTATCTCGCCCTGCACGACGCGGCACTCGGTAAAAGCCTTCGCCATGCGCTTGTGCATCAGCATGACGTAGATCACTATCAGGGGAATAAACGCAAACACGATGAGCGTCAGATACACGTTTATCAAGGCAAGCATGATAAACGCGCCGACTATCGTGACCAATGACAGGAACACGTCCTCGGGGCCGTGGTGCGCAAGCTCGGAGATCTCAAACAAATCGTTTGTCATGCGACTCATGATAACGCCCGTTTTGTTGTTGTCAAAATAAGAAAAGGGCAGCTTTTGAAGATGCTTAAAAAGCTCGCTGCGCATGTCCGCCTGCATTCTCACGCCGACGAGATGCCCCCAATATTGCAATATGTAATTCAAGACGGCTTTCACGAAGTAAAACGCGAGCAACGCGAAAACGCCTATGAGCATAGATTCCAACAGCTTGTTCGGCACATAGTTGTTTATGATCTCCTTGGTGATAAACGGATATACCAGATTGAACACGGAGATTATAAACGCGCATATCATGTCGATCGCAAAAAGCTTTCTGTGCGGCTTATAATATGCGACGAACCTCTTAAGCAAACTCTTCTTTTTTGTTTTTTTCATAAATTCTGCCTCGATTTTGAACATTATAGCAAACGCATGCAAAAAAGTAAAATATTTAGGCTATGACGACGCGCGCCTGCAAATGAACGTATTCTCGTCGTTCATTCCGCAAAAAAATCAAAAACCGCGGTTTATCCGCGGTTTTCGTATAGTTAAAATGGCATTATGTTACTATCAAAGATTTTGAAAGATATCAAGATATTTCTTTGCGCTCACATCCCAGCCGAAATCCGATTTCATCGCGTTCCTTACGACCTTGGTCCAATTCTCCTTATCATGGAAGCAGGCGTAGGCGCGCCACACCGCGTCAAGCATGTCGTACGCATTGTAGGTCTTAAACGTGAAGCCCTTGCCCTCGCCCGTCTCGACGTTGTACGCGGGCACGGTATCTTTCAGTCCGCCTGTCTCGCGCACGATCGGGATGGAGCCGTAACGCATGGCGATAAGCTGCGAAAGTCCGCACGGCTCGAATTTGCTCGGCATGAGGAAGAGGTCGCTCGCGCCGTATATCTTGCTTGCCAAATCGCCGGAGAAAGCCAGGATCGCCCTGAACTTATTGGGATATCTGCCCTCGACGGATTTGATAAGGTTTTCATATTTCCAATCGCCCGTGCCGAGCACGACCATCTGCACGTCCGCGCGCATGATATCGTCGATCACCGCGGCGAACAGGTCCATGCCCTTTTGCTCTGTCAGGCGGGTGACCATGGCGATCATGGGACGGTGTTCTTCGTACGGCAGATTTATCATCTCGCACAGCGACTTCTTGTTTTCCGCCTTGCCCTTTGCAAAATCCTTCACTCCGTACTGCGCGAAAAGCCTCTTATCGCGTCTGGGATCGTAGACCTTTTGGTCTATACCGTTGACGATGCCGTGCAGCTTGAACCTGCGCTGCGACAAAATACCCTCGAGCCCGTAGGAATAGAAGGGGTCTAAAATTTCGCCCGCATACGTTTCGCTGACCGTAGTCACGGCGTTTGACGCCTCTATGCCGCCTTTCATATAATTGGCGCAATCCCCGTTGACAACCAAAGAACGCGCCCAATCGGGCAAGCCGAGAATGTCGGTGATCAGGCTGTCGCCGTATTTGCCCTGAAACTCTATATTGTGTATCGTGAACACAGTCTTGATATGCTGGTATTCCTCGGAAAAGCGATAGAACACGTCGAGGAACACGGGCACGAGCGCCGCCTGCCAATCGTTTGCATGCAAAACGTCGGGGAAAAAGTCTATGAGCGGCAGCACTTCGAGCACCGCCTTGGAGAAAAACGCAAATCTCTCTCCGTCGTCAAAATGGCCGTAAAGCCCTCTGCGCTTAAAGTAATACTCGTTGTCCACGAGATAATACGTCACGCCCTCGTAGACCGCCTCGAAAACGCCGCAGTATTGACGGCGCCAGCTCAAATCCACAAACGTTGACGCGACATAGCGGAAATTGTTTTGAAAGTCGCCGCTTATTTCGTCTTTGTAAAAGGGGATGATGACTCTGCAATCGTGCCCCGCCTTATTCATTGCCTGCGGAAGCGCGCCCGCCACGTCGCCGAGCCCTCCCGACCTGATAAACGGAGCCGCCTCCGACGCTACAAACAGTATTTTCATAATTTCACCTCATGAGCTATATATAAAACCCCGTCATCTTTCAAACGGACCTTTATCGAATGGACTTGCGGAATACTTTGTCTTGTACCCCGGATTTTTGTCGGGCCGCAACGCGTTGGGATAGTTGATATCGGTGGCGATATCCTGCGCGACCTTTTGCAGCTTGGTCGACAGCCTGTACGGGTCATGCAGGTCGTACAGCACGGCGGACGAGGATTTTGCGTTGACGTATATGTCGCCCACCCTGAAGATCTTATCCGTCCAATTCACCTTGACGTTGACGCTTTCGACTTCGTTGTAATAGATAAACTTGAAGTCTATGCCGATCAACCCCGACCGCACGATTATACGTTTATCCGTAAAGACATATTCTATCGTCTTAAGCTCCGCAACGGACTTGACGAGATTTGCCACCCACATCCACACGGGCGCGAGATGCACAAGGAAGAAGGGCACGATAAAGCCCAATACCGCAAGAGGCGCGCCTCCCTTTGTGATGGCAATGGATATGCCGACGATAAAACCGCAGTCGATCGCCAGCCACAACAGCGTTATCGGCAGCGATTTAACCACAGCCGCAGCGATATGCGCCTTTTTGTCGGGCTTGTCGCGCCACAATACCTCTTCGTCATCCGCCAGAATGTCTTCGACGGTATTGGCTTGCATTTGCGATTCCTGAAAATACTTCTCGTCAATTTGCATGATAAGTCATACCTTTTCCAACCCGCGCCCGTTGAATTTATTGTACTTTTATCTGTCTCGCACCGCAATTTTTCATGTTGTACTGCGCCCGCAGCGAGTCTTGCAAAAGCAACAACACCTCTTCGTACGCTATGCTCTGTTTTGCAAACGAGCGTACGCGCATCGGCGCAGGCGACGTCCTACGCAATACAACGTTACTTTCCGCAAAAAGCGGCAATTCACTTGCCTCTTTTTGCACCGAATGAGT
>CANDBZ010000064.1 GCA_947383095.1 uncultured Clostridia bacterium
CGCGGATTGTCGCTGGTGAGCACTATGCAATCGCTGTACTTTGACGCGATCTGCCCCATTTGCTTGCGTTTTTGCGCGTCGCGCTCCCCTCCGCAGCCGAAAACAGTTATCAGGCGCGATTTCGTGAGCGTGCGCGCCGTCGAAAGCAGCTGCCGCAATCCGTCGGGCGTATGCGCGAAATCTATGATTATCGTTCCTTTATCGTTGCGCAATACGGAAAATCTGCCCTTCACCGTTTTGACCTTTCTCACCGCGTGCGACAGCGTGACCGCGTCGACTCCTAGCTCATGCGCGCATGACAGCGCGGCAAGCAGATTGTATACGTTAAATTCCCCGAAAAGTCCGCTCTTGCAATCAACTATATCGTCGTTGAGGTTCGCCACGAACTGCACGCCGACGGTATCCTCGCGCACGTTGACCGCAAAGCAGTCCGCGGGATTGTATAGCCCGTAGCTAACGACGGGCAAACCGCTTATCTCCGAGCGTTGCAGCAGCAGCCGTCCGCTCTTGTCGTCGACGTTTATTATCGCCTTTTTGACGTGCTCCTTTGTGAAATAGGACATCTTCACTCCGCAATAGTTGTCAAAGTCCTTAAAATAATCGAGATGGTCCTGCGTGATGTTGGTGAGTATAGCGATATCCGCTCTTATATCGCCGGTTTTCTCGAGGTATATCGCATGCGCGCTTATCTCCGATATCACGACCTCGCAGCCCCTCGCGCGCATTTTGAACAAAAGCGAGTTGAATTCGTACGGGTCGGGAGTGGTAAGACTTTGTCCCACCTTTTCGCCGTCGATAAAATGTCCCTCCGTGCCGATGAGTCCGCATTTTATGCCTGCAAACGACAGAATTTTATACAAATAATGGGCGGTCGAGGTCTTGCCGTTCGTCCCCACGACGGCGATGATCTTCATATCGTCCGCGGGGTTGAGAAACCTGTTCTGACAGACCTGCGCATACGCCTTGCGCACGTTTTGCACAAGCACGTATTTGACGGCGGGATTTTGCGGCTTTTTCTCCGTGAGAGCTATAAACGAAACGCTTATACTGTCGATATAGTCGTTCCCGTCGTCGTTTACGCCCTCCATACACACAAAAATATCGTTTTCGCACACCTCTTTGGAATTTATTTTTATCTCCTGTATTTCCGTCTTAATGTCGGCGTTAGTATCCTTGACGCAGACGTTGTGCAACAGTTTTCCGAGTTCCATGAGAAAGTCCTCCAAATGTAGTTATACGATAAATGATAGTTATATTCACGCGCATTATCAACCGCACCGCAAAACAAGACAGCAACGGAAATTCTTTTTACATTCCGCAAAGAAAAACCGCCGTCAAAGACGGCGGTCGTCATTAAGTCAAAAGCAATACGGCGTTACGCTTATCCACCTTTACTCCCGCTTCCGGATACTGTCCCTTGACAACGCTCCCGTCGCCGTCGATCTCACAGTAAAGCCCGAGCTTCGCGAGCGCGTTTCTCGCCTCGACAAGGCTCATTCCCGTGAAATCGGGCAAATTAAAGGTCTCGCCGACTATATCCTTTTCCTCTCCCGTATAAACAGGGGCTATCCCGAGATAGTCGAATATGCTCGAGTATATATCTCCCACAAGCGGCGCGGCGACCTGCGAGCCGTAGTAAACGTAGCCCTGCGGCTCGTCAACGATCAGCAGCACCGCTAAATTCGCGCCCTCCACCAATGAAAAGCCCAGAAACGACGAAATATATTTTCCGCTCGCAATGGAGCCGTTTGCATATTTCTGCGCGGTGCCCGTTTTCCCCGCTATATGATATCCGGGAACGTACGCGCCCTTGCCGCTCCCCGCCGTCACGACGCGCTCGAGCAAAGTACGCATGGTGGAAGAGGTTGCCGGCGACACTATCTGCGCTCCCTGCGACGGCGATGCTCCCGCAACGACGTTGCCTCTGATATCCTTGACGGACGACAGCAGGTGCGGCGTGACGGTCCTCCCTCCGTTCATGACGGCGGACGTCGCGCTTATAAGGCCGATAGGCGTTACGGCTACCGCGTGCCCGAAGCCTATGCGCGCCAGATCCACGGTTTTGACCGCGTCTTGCGCTATGAAAATCCCGCTCGTTTCGCCCGTCATATCGATGCCCGTTTTTTTCGTCAGGCCGAAGCCGCGCAGATAGTCGTAAAACACTCCCGTACCCATACGCAAAGCGCAATCCATAAAAACGCAGTTGCAGCTTCCCTCTACGCCTCCCGCGAAATCTATCGAACCGTGTCCCTTCGCCTTCCAACACCTTATGCGCTGCCCGTCGACGGTGCGTGTGCCCGCGCAGTAAAACCTATCCGACGGATTTACCTTTCCCGCGTCGAGCGCGGCTGCCGCCGTGAGTATCTTGAAGGTGGAGCCCGGCTCGTATACGGAGGAAACGATACTGCTCTTCGAGTGCAAAAACAACGCTTCGAGGTCGTCGCGGGGCACGTCGTTGAGGTCGAACGACGGATATTCGGACAAAGCCACGACGCCGCCCGTATTATAATCCATGACTATGCACGCCACGCCTTTGGGATTATAGCGAGCGACGGCTTTCGCAATAGCCCCGTCAACTATCTGCTGTACGGTATGATCCAGCGTCGTTACGACGTCCATTCCCGCAATGGACGGCAGATAATAGCTCCCTCCGCTTCCGAGAGGTCTGCCTATAAGGTCGGTTTCCGCCATTATCTGTCCGTTTACGCCTGTTAGATACTTATTGTAGTAGGACTCTATTCCTGTTTGACCGTACCCGTCGCTGCTGCAAAATCCGAGAACCTGCGTCATGAAGTCGCCGTACGGATAATAGCGATGGTTGTCCTCCGCATAATAAATGCCGCTCAAGCCCGACGCATAGACGGCGTTCAACTGCTCTTTGGTGACCTTTGTCGCCACGGTGACCTCCGAGGTGCGTTTTGAAATTTTGTTTAAGGTGCTTTCATAGTCATACCCGAATACGTTGCACAGCAGCTGCGCCACCGCGGGCTTATCGGGCGTGGCGGAGGGTCTGACGTACAGGTTGTATCTCGTCGCGGTCGCCGCAAGCACGACTCCGTTTCTGTCGAGAATGCTCCCTCGCGGAGCGTCCGTAGGCAAATCCCTCATCCATTGATTTATCGCCTTTGTCTGAAGCTCGCCGCCCTCTATAAGCATCACTGCAAACACCTTGACGAATACGGCGACGAATAAAAAGACTACCAGCAGCAAAACCGCCGGCAGCCTTTTCGTTGGGTTATATAGATGATTGGGTTGTTCGATATCTGTCTTGCGTTTCATATCAAAATTTATTTGATATTTGCGCAATTTATGCTTGTCGCTTTACTCCCTATGCAAGTATTCAATCCACCTGCACGCTGTAGCTCGCGCTTGCCGCAGGCATCACTGCCGTGCCGCTGTTTATCTTGCCCGCAAACGCAATGATAAGAGACATTGTTGTGACGACCGCCGCAACAAACGCCGCGACTATGATCTTGCCCTTCGTATTGAGTCTGCTGCGGGTGCGCTCCTTTCTCTCGCTTTGCGCATAGCTTTTTGCTTCCTGCTTTTCTCTGTCGAAAACGGGACGCATGCTCTGATTGGTGTGAGAAAGTCTGCTGTACAGCTCCTGCTCGCTCGGCACTGCGTTATCGCGCGCGGCAAACTCATAAAAGCTTTGCTGTCTTGCCGGACGGGCATAATCGTACGTATCCTCTTCCATCGCGCCGTAATCGCGCATATCGCGGGCTTCGTCAACATAACGGGGAGTGCCGTAGCCTCCGTTCTGACGTGAACGCACGTTGTATCTTTCGCTTTCGCGCGGCTCCGCAAAGCGCTCGCTTGTACGACGCGAAACATACTCTTCAAAAGGAGGAAACGCCATGCCGCCGTTACGCGCGGTATCGCTGTTTTGTATTTTAGTCTCGGTTTCTTTGCCGAGCAATTCTTCAAGAGTAATAGGCATACTGTTTTCCTCCGAATATAATGTTTATAGTTTTTTTGTGCGTTTAGATTTATGTTTTTGCTTTACAGCTTCTGTACTATGCGCAATTTTGCGCTTTGCGAGCGGGGATTGTCGCGTTGCTCGTCCTCGGACGGACAAACAGGCTTTTTGTTGACAAGCTCCACTTCTCTCCTGCTGTTGCAGACGCAGATGGGGAAATCGGGCGGACACGTACAATCGGTGCTCAATTCTTTAAACGCGGTTTTGACTATCCTGTCCTCGAGAGAATGGAATGTGATGACCGCCATCCTGCCACCTCGATTGAGCTTCATCGCCATCGCTTTTAAGCTCTCCTTCAATCCCGAAAGCTCGTCGTTGACCGCGATCCTTATCGCCTGAAAGGTCCGTTTTGCGGGATGTCCGTACTTATACCGCGTCGCCGCGGGATAACTTTCCTCTACTAACGCGGCAAGCTGCAATGTGGTCGATATGGTTTGCTTTTCTCTGCGGCGCACAATGTTTTCCGCAATGCGCCTCGCAAGCTTTTCTTCGCCGTAATCGAACAGTATCTTTGCGATCTCGCCTGCGCCGTACTCGTTTACGATATTAAACGCCGTGAGATATTGGCTTCTATCCATCCTCATGTCCAGCGGAGCGTCCTTCATATAGCTGAAGCCCCTTTCCGCATTGTCGAGCTGATAGCTCGATACGCCGAGGTCGATCAAGATCCCGTCGACGCCCTTTATATCCATCGCCTCCAAATCGGCGGGAAGGTTTTTAAAGTCGTCGTGCAAAAACGTCACTTTTTCCTTATACGGCTTCAGTCTTTCCGCCGCGGCCAGCAAGGCGTCCTCGTCCTTATCCACCGCGATCAGCCGTCCGCCGTCGGCAAGCCTTTTTACGATCTCCGCGGAGTGCCCCGCGCCGCCGACCGTACAGTCGACGTATGTGCCGTCCGGCTTTATATCGAGCCCGTCAATGCACTCCCGCAGCATCACGGGGATATGTACAAATTCCATAACGCGCCCCGTCAGTTATCTTTTTTTTCAAGCGCCGCCTTAAGTCCTGCAAGCATATCGTCGAATTTTTTGACGTCGAACTTGCCGAATTTGGCGTCAAACTGCTTCGCAGGCCACATCTCGACAAATTCCCCGCCTCCGGAAAAGACGATCTCGGGAGCTCCGTCGAGACCTGGACACATGTCTTTCATTTCTCCGCTGAAGGTGAGTCTGCTCTGTTGGTCGAGCGACACGCTGTCCATGCCGTTGCGCAAATTCCTCTGCTCCTCGCTTTCGCCGTACTGCGTCTTTTCGAGATAGCTGCCTATCACCGTCTGATAGCTTTCGTTGGGTATCATCAGGATACAACCGCCCTTGCCGGGAGCAATCAGGAAATCGTCGCCAAGCAGCTTATAGAACTTGGCGGGAATTCTCACGCGATTGTCGTCAACGATCGCCCTTGCTTTGCCGAAAACTACAGTCATATCGATTCCTTTTTATACGGTTCTCTCCCCGTATGCTCATAGTCTATCACCCTTTCCTTTATTTGTCAACTCCAATTTTCCATTTTTTTCCGACAAAATTCATCTGTTTATTAGGCTTTTTAAAATATAATTTAGTTTACATTTTAACTATATCACAATATTATTTAACTTGTTTACTTCTTTTGTTTGGCGTAAAGCAGCCGCTTCGCCCTCATCTTTTCGATTTAAAAAAACGTAATATAACGGGTTATCGGTACTACATGCAACAATATCCGACGAAATTCATAATATGCAACGAATAAACAAGGAGGTAAAAAGATGTCTTTTTGCAATAACAATTCCACACAAGACAGATGTCCCGGGAACATCAACGGCAATCCGATGAACGGCTTGTGCGAAAAAGTTTGCATTCAGGCGACGAAAATTTTCGACGCATGCATGATGCAGACAAGTATCGACAGCACGGTCACGCTCACAAACCTCACTCCTGCCAATCCTGCCCAACCCCTTACGTTTGTGAGCGGCACGTCGACGTCGAACGTCGGCACGATCACCGCGCTTACCGTCACTCCCATTGCGGACAGACCGGGACTTTCAAGAGTAACAACCACCATCTCCATACCCATCCAGATCGCCTACACCGACGCAAACGGCGTAGCGGGCACGGGCACGGGCTCGATTTCCGTATCGCAGGACGTCATCATGTGCGTGCCCACCGGCAGCGTGATAACCCCCGTGATCGCGGCAACCGTAAATATGGCGGCGCCCAGAGGCACTTATACGGGCGAAAATACGTTTGCGATCACTTCCTGCGTCACCGTCATTCTCAAGGTGCAAGCAGACGTAAATCTGCTTATCCCGTCCTACGGCTATTGCAGAATACCGCAATGCACGGAATTCAGCCAGGATGTGTGCCAAGGCGTGTTCGACCTGCCCCTTTTCCCGACCTGATAAGACATAAAACACGCGAAATTACTTAAAAAGGCGTTGAACAAACGCCTTTTTCCGTTGAAATACGTTCAAATATGTATTATAATATTATAGCAATAATCATTAAGGATGTTTTCGCATGAAAGTTTTTGCAATCAGCGATTTGCACCTGTCCACCGCCGTTGAAAAGCCGATGAACATATTCGGCGCAAATTGGGACAATCACTTTGAAAAAGTGTCCGAAGACTGGCAAAAAAAAGCGACGGAAAACGACGTCGTCCTATTGGGCGGCGATATGTCGTGGGGCATGACGATAGACGAAGCCGCGCCCGACTATGAGCTTGTCGATAAACTTAACGGCGTAAAGATCGTGGTCAAAGGCAACCACGATCTGTATTGGAATTCTTTAAGCAAAATGCAAAAACGCTTCCCTCGGTTTATCTTTCTGCAAAACAACGCATACAGATTGCAATCCTCCTCCGGGGCGGGAATAGTGTTAGCCGGCTCGCGCGGCTGGACTGTACCCGCCAATGAAACGCCTGAAACGGACGTCAAAATCTTTAAGCGGGAGCTGCAGCGCCTCGAGCTCTCGTTAAGGGAAGCGCAAAAGCTAAAGCAGGACGGCGACATACTTATAGCGCTTTTGCACTATCCGCCCTTCGACGCGGATTACGCCGACACGGAGGTCACAAAACTGCTCGAAGCTTATCGGGCGGATTTTGCAACGTACGGACATCTGCACGGCAAAAACGTGAGAGTCGTGCCGCGGATCAAAAAAAACGGAGTGGAATATATCCTCACCTCATGCGATCTTGTCGATTGCATGCTGACGACGGTCTGCGAAATCGATTAAATCAAAAACGCCCGAAAACAGGCGTATTTTTTGTGCATATTATTACAAAATTTAATAAATTTTAGAATACTTTATTCCAACTTGCCGCCATTTTTATTTGCAATACAATTAGAAAGCAACACGTCGATTTTTGCATTCACCTCTTCTCTGCCTGTTTTGGCAACAGCGGACGTCAAAATTATGTCCCCCGTCCCTACGCCCAACGACGTTGCGAGCATACGCTTCGCTCTGTCCTGCTGCGCTCGGGAAAGCTTATCCGACTTGGTGGCGATAAGCGTAAAAGGAACGCCCGTGGAATAAAGACATTTCACCATAAGCTT
>CANDBZ010000065.1 GCA_947383095.1 uncultured Clostridia bacterium
TTCACGGACACTCTTTCCCTACACGACGCTCTTCCGATCTGCTATGATTTTACAGACCATTGGATCCATATGTCCAATCCCACCGATAAGGAAATAGAGTGGGTGGCGACTTCTACTTCGATACCCGAAGACTATCTTAAAGCCGCGCTCGACTCCGAGGAGCGCGCGCATATAGAAAAGGAAGACGGCGTGCTCATGTCCGTCACCGATATCCCGATAACCGAGGAAGACGACGACAAATATACCTACGCCACTCTTCCGTTCGGGTGCATATTCACGGAAAAAACGCTCGTCACCGTCTGCCTCAACGAGACGTCCATCATCTACGACTTGCTGGCGGGACGGTATGTCCGAGATTTCAACATACACAAGCGCACAAGATTTTTCCTCCAGCTTCAATACGTCATCGCAAAAAAGTATTTGCAATACCTCAAGCAGATCGACCGCGCGAGTCAACGCGTACAGAGCGAGCTTGAAAAGGCGATGAAAAACGAAGGGCTTACGGAGATGCTTTCTTTGGAGAAATCCCTCGTTTACTTCAGCACCTCCCTGCGCGCGAATAACGCCGTGCTCGAGAAAGTTCCACGTCTCGTAAAATTCTACGAAGAAGACGAGGATCTTTGGGACGACGTGTTGATAGAAAACAGACAGGCGATCGAGATGTCCAATATCTACCGCGAGATTTTGAGCGGCACGATGGATACGTACGCGTCTATAATCTCCAACAACCTCAACGTGGTCATGAAGACGCTCACAGTGCTCACTCTGCTTATCGACACTCCCGCGATGATAGCGGCTCTTTGGGGCATGAATACTGGCGTGCCGTTCGAGGGAAAGCAATGGGGATTTTGGATAGTCGTCGGCATAAACATAGTCATTTGCATAATCATGCTTATCATATTCGCAAAAAAGAAGATGTTAAAATAATTTCTTGAGAAAATAAAATCCCCGCGTATCGCGGGGATTTGTTTTATTCGGGCATTCTAAAGGCTTCAAATTTTTAAGAATTTATAAGCGCCGCAAGCATTTTTTTCATACACACAATGACGATCGCCTTTTCCTCGGGTATGTCTTTGAATTTCTGATACGCGTTGAGCAGAAGCATGGCTATGTTCATTTTCATCTTTTTGGAAAGATTGAGGGTGAGCATATAATCGACAAGGTTCGGAAGCTTGACAAGCTTTGCGGGCTTTACGATTTCATCGTCCTCTTCGGGACCGTCAACGACGATCATCACCTCGGGTTTTTCTTCCTCCTCTTCCTCTTCGGGCTCCTCGTCTTCGTCGAAATCGTCATCGGCCATACTGTCGTTGATAAGCTCGTCGTCGGACTCTTCGTCAATCGATTCGACGTTTTCGTCGAAATCGGTATCTTCGTCAGAAACGTCGTACAGCTCCTTATCAGCGTTTGCCGGAGTGGACAAAAGCTCGGCGTCGGCGACTTGTCCGTGTATCTCGTCGTCGGCGATAAGCTCGCTTTCAAGGAAGACCATATCGTTTTGCGCGGTATTGCGCACCGGCTCCTCTACAGGCGTAAAAGCTTGCGCGCGGGCCTTTTCCTCCGCCGCTTTCTGCGCTTCTTTTTGTGCTGCTAATTTAGCTTTTTTTCCGAACATTTTTTCACCCTCTGCTATTTTATTTGCTCTTTATAACCTTAAGCGGCTCACCGTTTGTTCAGCAAACCGGTCATAACCTTCTTCATGCACGCGACGACGATATGCTTGTCGTCCGCGCTGTTTTCAAATTTCTTATAAGCGGAAAGCAACAACGTCGCAAGGTTCATAAGCATTGCCCGCGACGGATTTTGAGCGAGCATATAGTCCACGAGATTGGGCAGCTTGACAAGCTTTGCAGGTTTGACCAACTCATCGTCCTCCGCCCCGTCGACAACTATCATCACTTTTTGCTTTTCGTCTCCGTTTTCTTCGACATCTTCGGTATCCGTATCAGGCTCCGACGGACCATCGTCTTTAATATCCTCTATTTCGATTTCATCTTCATCCGGCAAATTCTCTTCGAGCGTCTGCAAATCGTCGACGTCCTCGACTGTTTCTTCGTCAATTGCTTCTTCAACGGCGCTGTCCTCCGCCGTTTCATCGGTCATATATTTATCCTCGTCCTCGGCAAACGCCTCTTCCGCGCTTTCCGCAACGTCCCCGACTTGAAGCTCGTCTTCTTCCTGCGGATTGTCGACTTCAGATGTTTCTTCGGTATTTTCCGTATCCTCCGCTTCTTTTGTGACAGCTTCTTCTTCAACGCTTACAACAGGCTCGACAAAGGTCTCGGCTTGCTCTTTCTCAAGCGTATCGTCTAAATCCGCGTCGTCTGCTTCTTCGTCTTCGTTCTGCTCCTGCGGCGGCAAGCTCTGCTCATCCTCAACGTCGTCTTGCGCTTCTTCGGCTATATCCATCAAATCATACTGCTCGTCAGCAGGCTCGTCGATCGCGGCTACAGGCACGGGAACGCTTTCTTCCGCGACTTCTTCGCGCATTTCGCGCGCCGTGACTTCGACCGTGGCTTCGTCGATATCGATAAACGCGTCGCTTCCGTCGTCAAACGCTTCGACAAGCAACTCAATGGGAGTTTTCTCAACGGCAGAGCTTTCAAAGCCTATATCCTTCGCCGTGTTGCGGGCGATAATCTCGTCTACCATGGCGGACAGGTCGACAAGCGGTGAGGAGTCCGTAGCGTAGCTCTTTTCCACCTGCAAATTGACCTTTGCGTCCAGATCCTCCTGCATTGTGCCGAAGGTGTCGAGGCACACTCTGCTCTGCAAACGATTGACAATCACAAGCAAAAGATATATCGCGCCGGAGAGCAACAGCGAAGCGCAAAACACAACGCCCATATCCCTGCTCTGCAAAGTACCGTAGCCCCAGAAGGAGAACACCGCTATCATGATCAAAGCGACGGCGATAAACACATTGGCGCGGACTTCTCTGACGCGCTTTACCTCTTTGTCATACACGCTCTGCTCGGACACTATGTCGCTAGGGAAGCCGAACCTTACGCCGAGATATTGCACCCAACAATCGCGCAATGCGGAGGGAACCTTTGCGGAAAAGCATTGAGCGGTAAAATCGCTGACGTTGTCGTCGTCGATCGAATCGACGTCGTCAAGATAACGTATTATTTTTTTGCATGCCTTCGTAAGCTTGAAGCGATAAGATCCGAAAAACGTGAGCGCGATAATTAAGCCCACACCGATCAGCAATGCGACTACAACGATGAAATACGTCTTGAACTCAATTCGCGGCAAGCCCGAAGACAGCTTTGCGAACCAATCAAACGCTCTGGAAAAAAAATCCACTGCCGATACGATTTCCACTTATCCCTCCATATACATATACATTGATTATACAGACTGCGCGAAAAAAAATCAATAGGTTTGACGCATGTTTTTAATACTTTCTTAATACAATAAATAGTAATTTTTCACACATGCGCGCTATGGCGACACAGAACGGATAAATTCAAATCTGCAAAATTATCTTTTCATACGCATTCCACGACGCTTTTGTTGATAAACGAATACAGCAATATTCTGTCGATTTTAGCGTCTATCGCGCCTTCAATCGCCGTTTTGTACAGATAAAGCTGCTTTTTGTATTTTTTTGCAAGCGTTTCATCGTCAAGACGGGAATATTTGAAGTCTACCAAAACGTTCTTTTCCCCGCCGATAAACAGGTCGATCACTCCCTGCACCAGCACTTTATCCGTAGCAGTGAATTCGTCGCCGACCTCGTTTGCGGGCTTATACATCATAAAAGGCTGCTCCCGCAGACATTTACCCTCGGCCTGCGCGGCGCGCGCAAGCGCGGCGATCTCGCTATCGAGACACGCGGAGATAAGAGATATGTCTATCAGCTCCCGTTCCTCCTCCGTCAAAACCGACTCGTCCGTCATGCGCTTGAGCTCCGCTTCCACGGCGTCCTCTCCGCGCGCAAAAAAGTCTATATTCTGCATGACCTTGTGATACGCCGTGCCCGCGCTCGCGCCGTCCTCGAATACGCGCACAGCTTGCTCGTCCTGTCCGTCCAGCGACGACACGCTGTACTTCATGGCGAGCGACGTCGACTCCGCGTATTTATACTCTATCGATCTGCCGTCTTTTATCGCCTTCACGATACCGTCGTCCTTGGGCAGCATTCTGTTGTCCTGCGCGGATAAAGCCGCGCGCATATCCTCCGCGCCGTGCTTTACCGCCACTGTCTGCAAGGTTCCCGCGCAAACCGCCGCGGATATAAAATCGAGGTCGCATCCCGCGCCGGACAGCTTTTGCACGCAGCCGAATTCCTCCGCCTTTTTCGCAGAAACGGAAGCGGTGACGTACATCAGCTTTTCCGCCCTCGTCAACGCCACGTAAAACAGCCTCATTTCTTCCTTTACGCGCTGTTGTCTGTTGAGCTTCGACACCGCGATCTTGGACAAAGTCGCGGCTTTGCGCTTGCTTTCGAAATCGAAATACTTCAAACCTATATAGCCTTTGCCGATAGCCGACAGGTCGCCGCCGCCCGATTCGTAGTTGAACCCGTAGCCCGCGTCCGCCACGAAAACCACGGGTATTTCAAGTCCCTTGAAGCCGTGGAACGTGGATATATGCACGCGGTCGCCGCCGCCCGAAGCCTTTGAAATCTCCCCGGCCTCGCAGTAATCCTCCAAAAATTTACCCAACGAACATTCCGCTTGAGAGGCCACGCTCGCGATAAAAGCCTTGATACCGTATACTGCCGCCTCTCCGAGCCTGTTCAAATACGCGTCATAACAGAAGTCGGAGACGATGCCGCCCATAAGCTCCGCAACGTTTTTGAAGCTCGCCTTCGTACGGTAACCGTCCAGCATAGCGAACGTGTCGCGCAATTTTTTCGCGAGAAGACATTTGTCCCCTTGCTCATTATCATCATCGCCGCACCCGTACGCGGTAGCAAAAAGCTTTGCCTTGTCATAAAAGCACTCGCCCTCCTCTGCGGCGACCGCGGCAAGCTCCTCCTCGCAATATCCGCCGAAAAAGGACAGCAAAAATCCCGCGAGAGGTATGTCCTGCCTCGGATTGTCCAGAACGCGCAGAAAATTTATCAGTTCTCTTTCCGGACGCGACGAAGATTTGCTGAACACGCTCTCGTCCACGGGAATACCGTCCGACTTCAACTGCTCGATTATCTGTTGCGAGCCCTTTGACCTGCTGCGAAACAGTATTGCGATATCGCCGTATCCGACGGTTGAACCGTCTTTCTTTTTTGCAATGCCTACAAGAGTCTTGATTTCCCTCGCGATAAATCTGCCCTCGTTTTGCGAAGCGCTTGCGTATTCGTCGTCCTGCTCGTGCGCGGCGATGTCGTACAGCCCCGCGACCTCTTTTCCCTCCGGCTTGCTCTCCGTAAACAAATGCAGCTGCACCGCGCCGTCGGAGGATACCCCGTCCAACTCGAAAGCGGCTTCGTTTTTATAATCGACGTCGGCGCTTTTCTGCGTCATCACGGCGTTGAAAACGCCGTTGACAAAGGACAGTATCTGTCTTGCGCTTCTGAAATTACGGTTGAAATCTATCGCGGTGCCGTCGCCGTCAATATAACTGCGCTGTCTCGAAAGGAAGATCGCCGGATCGGCAAGTCTGAAGCCGTATATGCTTTGCTTGACGTCGCCCACCATAAAGCACTCGCCTTTCACGAGACGGCGCACGATAAACTCCTGCGTGGGATTTATGTCCTGATATTCGTCCACGAAGACCGCTTCGTATTCGCTGCCGATATCGGGATGCTTAAGAAGCAGTTTCGACGCCAAATGCTGCAGATCCTCAAAAGAAAGCACGTCGTCTTTGCGCTTTGCCTTTTGCAGCTCATTGTCAAAACGCAAGGTTATTTCGATCAATTTCTTTATATAAAGTGCGTTTTGCGCGTGATACGCTTCAAGCTCGCCCTTGCACAGGCATATCTGCGCAAGCTCCTTCGCCGCGTCAAACACCTCGTCTATATAAGATTTAGCTACGTCTGACAGGGCTTTTATTCTTTCGTCGAGATTGACCCGGCGACCGAGCGCGGGCTTTTGATACTCCGCGGCGACGCCGCACATTTGCATAAACGTCCGCGCCGCGACAAGCTCATTGCAGAGCGCCAGCGAGACCCGCGCCGCCTCGCCGTATTTCACAAGCGAGCGTTCGAGCTCCGACAAAGGCAATTCATTGATTTTATCCGCCGCTTCCCCGAAAAACGCTTTATAATAATTTGCGAGAACGGACATAAATTCGCTGTTTTCAAAGCTGTCGTAACAGTTTTTAACAGTATCCAAAAACGCCTGTCGGTGCGGCTGTACGTCCAACAGCGAATATAGCTTTATAACGTTGGCTTTGAGGTTGTCATCCTTCCTTGCCTGCGAAAATATTTCCGCAATATCACCGAAGAGAGCGTCGCCCTCCTGCGAGTACTCTTCAAAAACGCTGTCAAGCGCGGCGTTCATGTACGCGGCATGCGCCTGCTCGTCAAGGACCGTGAACGTGGGCGACAGTTCAAGCTTATCGAAGTTGTCTCTTATAAGCGCGTTGCAAAACGCATGTATGGTGCATATTTTGCAAAACGGCAGATCGTCCAATTCCTTGCGATATCTCTCCTGAAGCTCGCCTCTTTCCGCGCAGGCTCTGTCAAACAGCTCTCTGTGAAGCCGCTCCTTGAGCTCGTCCGCCGCCGCCGTGTTGTACACGAGCACAAGCATGTTTTTCATCGAAGCGCCCTCTGCGATCATAAGCATGATGCGCTTCACCATAGTCGAGGTTTTTCCGCTTCCCGCCGCCGCAGAGACAAGCACCCGTCCTTTTGCAAGCACGGCGCGCTTCTGGTCGTCGGTGGGATTCCATTTGCCGTCCTGCACAGCCGAAAGTCTGTTTTCGTCCGCTTTAGAATATTCTTTTTCCATAACTCAAATCTCCCCGCTCTGCGCGCAGTCTCCGTCAAACGACGACATAGTCACCTTTGAAAGCCTTCTTTCGTTCATATCGCGATATGCGCATATTTCCGCAAAACGGCATCGTTTGCAAGCGTCCTTCACGGGAGCCGGCTTGATATAACACGAGGCAATCTCCTCCGCCCCCTTCTGCGCCAAGCTCAAAGCGTAATTTCCGAGCTTATCGAAATCGCCTTGCGACAGATGCACCTCGTTGTTCAATCCGCTTTTGGTCGCCTTATACGGCAAAACGCTGTCGGGCGTGCCGGCAAGACCGTCGATAAGACTCATCGTCTCGAGGCTGTCGCAGATCTGTCCCTTGTACTTATAGCGATTGGCGCCGTCCTCGGTAAACCCCGCGAATATAGGGATATAAAAAACGCCTACGGGCTTTGCGCCCAGACTGCGTTCTACGGCTTTCATATAAATATACAGTTGAATCTTTTGACCGTAATACAGCTCCTTTAACGTGAGATCGGCGCTCCTGTACGTTTTATAATCCACTATTATAAACTTATCGTCGAGCACGTCCACCCTGTCGATAA
>CANDBZ010000066.1 GCA_947383095.1 uncultured Clostridia bacterium
TGATGGAAAATTCCGTAAACGAGCCTAATATGACGGAGATAGCGGAGGAAATAGGCGTGCCTATAGCGGAGGTCGCATGCGCGCTTGACGCAGTCAGCGAGCCTATATCGTTTTTCGAGCCCGTTTACAGCGACGGCGAAGAGAGTATGTCTATACTCGATCAGCTTGCGGATAAAAAAGAGACCAGCGAAAATTGGTCGGAGCGCATAGCTTTGTACGAGGCGTTGAAGCAGGTGCCGGAGCGCGAGCTCGAGGTTGTGAAGCTGCGCTATTTCGACGGCAGAACGCAGATAGAGATAAGCCGCGAGGTGGGGATATCGCAGGCGCAGGTGTCGAGATTGGAAAAATCCGCATTACAGAGAATACGCGCCGCATTGGCGTAAAGTCCGACAATCGAAACGGCGCTCAAGCAGAGCGCCGTTTTTTAATATTCCGGTTGTTTCGAGTCGGTATGATAAACCGTTTGCGCGGTTGACTGCGGCGTTTCCGCCGCCTGTGTATAGGCGCTGTCGGGGCAGGCGTATTGCTGCTGTTGGGGCTGCTGCGCGTACGCGTTGACGGCTTGACCGTCGGCGGGCGCGGCGCAGGCGCTCGCATGATTGCCGACAAGCTCCGTCAATACTACGTCGGAGCCTATTTTGATGATCCGGTTCCACGGTATAAAGATATTGTCGGAAGAGGTTATGCTCTTGAAAAAGCTCTTTTTACCTGGTACGATGAAGCCTATCACGCCGCCGCAATTGTTGAAAATCATATCACAGACGTGTCCCAGCTCGCGTCCGTCGGCAACGTTGATGACTATCTTGCGCGACATTTCCGAAAATGAATACTGCTTGTGGTTCATACAAGATTATATTGCTGTTTTCGACAAAATATGCACGCGTCGGAAATAAAAGTATTTTATTTTGCAGTTTTCCGTCAAAAATGAAAATTTGTGCCGAAAACTTTACAATTTATACAATATATTGTATAATCTTTGAAAATGAGGTGCGAATATGAAATGTATATATTGCGGAAGCTATGACAGCAAGGTTGTAGATTCGAGACAAACCGAAGACGGCACGTCCATTCGCCGCCGCAGAGAATGCATAGTTTGCGGCAAGCGTTTCACTACGTATGAGACTGTCGAGCCCGGCACTATAATGGTTGTCAAAAAGGACGGCTCGCGGCAGTCGTTTGACATACAGAAGATAAAGACAGGCATTATGAAGGCATGCGAAAAGCGTCCCATCCCCATGACGAGCATCGATAAGCTGGTGGCGGACATTCAGCGTAACGTATCCAACTCGCTTGAGCAGGAGGTGCCGTCAAGCTATATAGGCGATTTGGTCATGGAGGGCTTGAAGGATATAGACGAGGTCGCTTATGTCAGATATGCATCCGTGCACCGTCAGTTTAGGGATATCAACACGCTGCTGGACGAAATAGCGATGCTTGTAAAGCTCAAGGAAGAGCGCGACGGCAAAAAAGAATAACGAATGACTAAAACGCAGCGGCAAATACAATGCGTTTAGACAATGCGGAGCGGCAAAAGAATTACGAAGGACTAAAACGCAACGGTCTTTGAACCGTTGCATTTTAATTTATAAGTATAATTCTTCGCCGTCTACGTGCTCCTTAATCTTTTCAAGCGCCTTTTTTTCTATGCGCGATACATACGAGCGCGAGATGCCGAATTTTGCCGCTACCTCGCGTTGGGTGAGCGCGCCTATTCCGCCCAGGCCGTATCGCAGCCTTATAATGTCGTATTCGCGTTCGTCGAGGACGGATTTGGTTATTTTGAGTAGTCGTTCCATGAGAATATGGTTTTCCACGTCGTTTATGACGGAGCATTCGTCGGAAAGCATATCGAGGATGGTCAACTCGTTGCCTTCTTTGTCTACGCCTATAGGGTCGTTCAACGACACGTTGGAGCGGTGCTTTTTGGACGTGCGCATAGTCATAAGTATTTCGTTTTCTATGCAACGCGACGCATATGTCGCAAGCTGCGTGCCCTTGTCCGGCTTAAAGCTTTCGATCGCCTTTATCAAACCTATGGAGCCTATCGAGATAAGCTCGTCGTTGTCGCCGTAATTGGTGTATTTTTTTGCAATGTGCGCGACAAGTCTCAAGTTGTGCTTGACAAGGATCTCTTTCGCGTTGGCGTCGCCTTGCTTTGCGAGAGTCAGATATTCCTTTTCTTTCTCCTTGGAGAGAGGCTTTGGAAAAGAGCTTTTTTCCGTCACATAGGAAGAAAATATGATTAGGTTTTTTAAAAGCATCATCAAACTGTCCAAAGCCATGCGCTCCTCCAAGTTGTATATTTTATGCGGCGGCGCGCAAAAGTTGACAAATTTCGACAGAAACGCGCGATATAAATCGGCAAAATATGTCCTTGACAGTTTGTTGTTTTGGGATTATAATCTCACAGGTCGCAAAAGCGGAAATTATAGTTTATATAATATATTATATTTCTATAATAATATTAAACAACGCGACTTCGGAGAAAGCAAAGTGAAAAAATACGATGTATGTATAGTCGGAGCGGGTCCGGCGGGAATTTTTACCGCTATAGAGCTGTTGCGCAACGGCAGCAAAAAGAGCATTTGCATCATTGAGAAGGGACAGCCCGTGGAAAAGCGCGTTTGCCCCAAGACGTTCGGCGGAGAATGCCGCAACTGCAAGCCCTTTTGTCATATAACTACGGGTTTTTCCGGCGCGGGCGCGTTTTCGGACGGCAAGCTTTCGCTGTCCTACGAGGTGGGCGGAGAGCTTCCGCAGCTGATAGGCGCGGACCTTGCGCAGGAGCTTATCGACTATACGGACAAAATCTATCTCGAGTTCGGCGCGGACGAGCATATCGAGGGCGTAGGAAACGAAGCGCAGGTCAAAGACATACGCAAGAAAGCCATAAAAGCGGGGCTTAAGCTTGTGGATTGCCCCATACGCCATCTCGGCACGGAAAAGGCGCGAGAGCTTTATCTTGCCATAGAGACGTATTTGCGTAGTCACGGCGTAGAGCTTATTTTCGGCAGGCACTGCGACAATATCATGCTTGATGGCAGCGTATGCAAGGGCGTGTATATCGCGGACGCAAAGGGCGGCAACAGAGAGGAGATATATACCGACAAAACCATTATAGCTACCGGAAGGCGCGGCGCGGAATGGCTTGAAAAGATGTGCGCGGAGCATAATATCGCTCACGCTCCCGGCGTTGTCGATATCGGCGTGCGCGTCGAGGTGCGCAACGAGATCATGGAAGAGATAAACGACGTGCTTTATGAAAGCAAGTTGATAGGCTATCCCGAGCCCTTTAAAAACAAGGTCAGGATATTCTGTCAGAATCCCGGCGGCTTCGTGTCGCAGGAGAACTACGACAACGATTTGGCGGTCGTAAACGGGCACAGCTACAAGGAGAAGAAGAGCAACAATACAAATCTCGCAATACTTTGCTCGCATTCTTTCACGGAGCCGTTTAGACAGCCTATAGAGTATGCGCAAAAGGTGGGCGAGCTCACAAATATGCTCGGCGCAGGCAAGATAATGGTGCAGCGCTACGGCGATATACTTTGCGGCAAACGCACCTGGCAGAAGGAGTTGAGCTTTTCAAACGTCCGTCCCACGCTCAAGGACGCGGTTGCGGGCGACATCACCGCCGCTATGCCGTACAGGGCGATGCTCAATATAATCAACTTTATTCAGGCGGTCGATCAGGTAGTGCCGGGCTTTGCGGGGTATGAAACGCTGTTGTACAGCCCGGAGCTCAAATTCTACAGCAATAAAATAAAGATGGACGAGCATTTGAATACGTCTATAGCGGGACTGCATTGTCTCGGAGACAGCAGCGGATGGACTCGCGGTCTGATGATGGCGTCGGTCATGGGCGTTCTGATGGCGAGAAATATACTCGGCGAAAACGCGAAGTGAAGTTTTAACGTTTTAAGGGCGGCTTGCATGCCGCTCTTTTTTATTGCTTTTTTCAATTTACATAAATTTACACGCAATATTTTCCCCGTTGAGACTATGCTAACCATATGCAAAATTTCAACGGATCTTCATTATCGAGCAAAAGAGTACATGTTTTAAGGGTGGCGACACTATTGGCGGTTGTTTGTTTATTTGCGTTTGTTTTTGGATTGACTACTATAAATAACGGCAAAAATAATAATACATCATCGTCAAATAAAGCTGAATTCTATGATAATCAAAGTTTTAAACGCGTTTTGACGGGCAATGCGACCGCTGTGGACAACGACAGCGTATACGTCAGGATCGGCGGTAAGCCGATAGGCATCTCCGTCAATGCGGGCGGACTTATAGTGATAGGTCAAAGCGAAGTTTTTACGGATGAAGGCGTAATTAAGCCCGCCTATGGCAAGAATATCAAAAACGGCGACGTTATACTGTCCGTTGCGGGCGAAGACGTATCCTCCATATACGGACTCAAGCAGATTTTGGAAAGAGCCGATAACGGCGAGGTCGCTTTATGGATAAACAGAGACGGCGAATTGTTTACCGTCAATATGACTCCCGCCGTAGACAGAATGACCGGACAAAAAAAGCTGGGGCTGATGCTTAAAGAGGATGTCGGGGGCGTCGGTACGCTGACGTTTGTCACGCAGGACGGCAGATTCGGCGCATTGGGACACTACATCGCGGACGCGGAGAGCGGTTTGTCGTACGAATTGAATTCGGGCAGCATATATTCAACGTCGGTTGACGGCGTTATCAAAGGCGAAAAGGGTAAGGCTGGCGGCTTGATCGCCGACGTCAACAGACTGTCGCAGCCGGTGGGAAGCGTCGCGATAAACAGCGATATAGGTATTTTCGGCAATTATACGTCGCAGTATGACGGCGAGCTGTACAGGGTGGCATCAAAGGGCGAGGCAAAGCCGGGCGCGGCTAAAGTGTTTACGACCGTCGAAGGCGGAGAACCTAAATTTTACGATATAGATATAGTGAAAGTGGTGCCTCAAAGCGAAGCGGGCGAGAAGGGTATGGTGATTGCCGTGCGCGATAAAGAGCTGCTTGAAAAAACGGGCGGAATAGTGCAGGGCATGAGCGGCAGTCCCATCGTGCAGGACGGGGTGTTTATCGGCGCGGTAACGCACGTATTCGTGCAAGACCCTACGCGAGGATATGCGGTGCACGGCAGATTTATGTACGACTGCGCCATGCGCATGAGGGAAGCCGCGGCATATAAAGCGGCGGCATGAAAGATATGAACGTATCGCACCTTGCTTTCAAGGTCGGGCGTGAATATATATCGTTTTAATGCGTTTGCGACAGATAATATTTTGTCGCCGTCGCATTAGACGGGACGAAAGCAGCCAAAAGGCTGCTTTCGTCGTTCGGGAGGGTATTTATGCTAAAAGCTATAAGGCGATTTGATAAAGTCTTTCAAGAGCGGTCAAAACAAATTGTTTGTTTGTGGGCTTGCCCTTGTTTTCGTCTAAAGTTTCTCCGAACTCGCGATAAAGGGTATCGACGTTGCCGCGAAGCCATGCCGAAGAAATGGCGTTTTGTATGTCCTTTTCCACGCTTGCCGCGTCCACGCCGAATTCGCTTGCCAGCATACGGTAGCCGCTGTATTTGAGCGGCAGGATCTCGCCGCCGTCGAGTGCGTAGTCTATGAGGCGGCACAGCAGGGAATAGCCCTTGAGATTGGGCTGAAATCCGAGCTGCAGCAAATATTTTTTGATTTTCAGTTGATTGTCTTTCACGCCTATGAGTATATCATACGGATTGCGCGGTCGTACGGGTGAGCAATGCTGATACTTTGGATTATTTTGACGTTTTATGTCATAAAACTTCATTTGTGAAAATATAGTGTCGTATGTCAACATTGCGTACAAGAACGGTATTGTCGTCGTTGCGAATTTATTTCGACAGACACAAAAAGGTCATCATATCCGCGGTGGCGCTGTTTGCGCTCGGGATAGCGCTCGGGATCATTTTCGCGTATCGCGCCGTTGACGGGTCGTTTGAAAGAGTCGCGCGTTGCGACGTGGAGACGGGCGGCGCAAAGGTGTTTTTCATTTCCGTGCTTGCGATTGCGGGCTGCTACGGCGTATTGCTGATCGCGGGCATAAACAACAAGACGGCTTTTTTGATTTGTATTCCGTTTGTGACGCTGGGCTATTTTTGCGGAAAATACGCCTGCGGCCTGGTGGGCAGATATGAGGGCTTCGGGGTGATAAACCTCGTGATAATTTATCTGCCTTTCTTTGTGGTGAGCTTCGTGCTTATGACGATAGCCGCCGCCAATATATTTTCGTCGTCCTGCTCCGATTATTGCGAAAGTTCGTCGCTGCGCCCCTCCTTTGTGCGCACGCTGAAGATATTCGGCATTAACGCGGCGTGCTCTTTGGTGTTTTTCCTGATAATAGGGTCGTTTACGGGCGTAATAATCGTGACGTTGTTTTGAAGTTTTTAGTTATAGATATTTTTCGTTGAAATTCGCGTAAATTCCCGCGCGGTAGGTATATTTTCCGCGCGGTGTGGAATGCTATCAAAAAAAGCGAGCGAGGAATTTATGAAACACACAAAACTCAAATTATCTGTTTTATCCGCCGCAGTTGTGACTCTGTTTATTTTTGCGGCGATCGCCACGGCGGTTTTGTCCGCCATTGCGCAGCAGGATAAGGTGGCTGAAGCGGCGACGGATTTCAAAACCGTCGGCAAAGCCGCGTATCTCGTCGATTACGGCACGGGTACCGTTATATACTCGCGCAACGAAAATCAGCGCTTGCCCATAGCGAGCATGGTGAAGATAATGACCGCTATGCTGACCTTGGAGGCTGTCGAAAGAGGCGACGCGTCGCTTGACGACGACGTGACGGTCAGTAAGGAAGCGGCTTCGATGGGCGGCTCGCAGGTGTTTTTGGACGCGGATACGACTCACAAGCTCGGCGATCTGTTGAGGACGGTAGTCGTGGCGTCCGCAAACGACAGCTGCGTTGCTCTTGCGGAGCACCTTGAGGGCAGCGTAGGCGGATTTGTCGCAAAGATGAACGCGAGGGCGAAGGAGCTCGGCATGGAAAACACGTCCTTCAAGAATTGTACGGGTCTGCCCGCAGCGGAAAGCTTTTCCTGCGCAAAGGACGTTGCCAAAATGTTCTCCATGCTGCTGGAATATCCCACGTATTTTGAATATGCAAAGGTGTGGCTCGAGGATTACGAGCATCCGGACGGCAGAAAAACCACGATAACCAACACGAACAAGCTCGTGAGATTCTACAACGGCTGCGACGGAGGCAAGACGGGATTCACAAGCGAGGCTAAATTCTGTCTTTCCGCAACGGCAAAGCGCAACGATATGCGAGTCATCGCGGTAGTCATCGGCGCGGACAGCTCGAAGGTCAGAAACGCGGCGGTGAG
>CANDBZ010000067.1 GCA_947383095.1 uncultured Clostridia bacterium
CTACACCTTCACGGACACTCTTTCCCTACACGACGCTCTTCCGATCTCGCCTTGCTCTCCTTGCTTGCGTCGCAGCTTGCGCCTCCGACAAAATCGAAATACCCTCTTAATCCCAGGCCGTCGATCATCAGATCCGTGAATTTTATGGGCTTGGACGTCGCTATGGCAAGCCGCTTTCCGCTTGATTTAAGCGCGGCGAGCACGTCGACTATGCCGTCGTATATCCGGCAGTCCCGCCAACCGCCCGCCTCGTATTTACCGCGATAAAGCGTTATCAATTGCTCTATGACAGGCATATCCAATCCAAGAAATTCGCTCATCGAAACTCTGAAGGGAGGTCCCACCATCTTGTCGAGAATATAGTCTGGAGGCAGCTCTATCCCTTTGGTCTCGAGCGCATATTTTATACAGGTTATTATGCCGGGTTTACTGTCGGTGACGGTTCCGTCGAGGTCAAACAAAATATATTCGTACTTTTTCATCGCGCCCTCTCTTTTGCAAAATCGACCGCATAAGCCGCGGCGCTTCTATTCTATCTCAATTTCGCCGCAAATGGCAAGCGCTTTGAGCGAGCAATACGAATAATATCAAACGTAGCCTTTTATCTTTTCCGTATCCGTTCCGCCGAGCAGCGCGCTGACGGGAATATCTAACGCTGTGCGCGCGCCCCGTTCTCCCGCGGCGGACATTGCCGCGTTCGCCTTTGCGTACGCCATGAGCACGGACGCGGTGAAATCGGGATTGCTGTCAAGCTGCAAGGACATTTCCATGCGGTGAGTCGTCTCGCCTACCTGCCCGCATCTCAACACAAACCCGCCGTGCCGCATAGACCCGTGCTCCGCGGCAAATTGCTTTTTGTCTATGAAGCGTACCGTCGTTTCATACGGCGCGAAATAATTGGGCATAGTGACGATCTCCCTTTCTATGCGCGCGCAGTCTGCGCCGTCCTTTGCCACAACGTAACACTCGCGCCTATGCTTTTCTCCGTCCTTAAGCTCCGCGCCTCCGCCTGCGCGCACCGCCTCTATCGCTCCCTCTATGGGCACGGTATATTGCTTTGCGTCTTCAACGCCTTCTATACGGCGTATAGCCTCGCTGTGTCCCTGCGATACTCCTCTTCCCCAAAACGTCTGCGTTACGCCGTGCTTCAAAACGCCGTCGAACAAAGCTCTGATAAGCGAAAATACGCCCGGATCCCAGCCTATGCCGACAAAGCTCAAATGTCCGCTCTCCTCCGCGATCTTACCTATATTCGCTGCATAGTCGCACATCTTGGCGTGCGTGTCGAAACTGTCCACGGTGTTGAATTTGCTCGCAAGCTTTTTTCCAAGCTCCGTCACGTCGTTTGCGGAACCAGTACAAATGCACGCTACGTCTACATCGTCCTCGAAGCGGTATATTTCCTCCTGCCAATAAAACGGAGTGCCGAAGGGCGAGACAAGCGAGCTCGGCGCGCGCCGCGTAAATATACCCGCAACTTGAAAGTCATTGTCGTCATAGGCAATGCGCTCGCACGCTTTGCCCAGATTGCCGTATCCCACTATCGCAATTCTTATCATGATAAATTATACTTCGTTTAAAGTCCGAATATGACATAGATCGGCTCAAGGTTCAACACAATATGAACGCGAAAACGCATAGTATAAGTAGGGTTAAAAACCCGATAAATTGACAATAATTTGCGGTATGGATATGGTGAAACGCGGTGATTTATATTATGCGGACTTGAGTCCCGTCGTCGGAAGCGAGCAAGGCGGGGTCCGTCCCGTTCTCATTGTGCAGAACAACGTCGGCAACAAATACAGTCCGACCATAATCGCCGCCGCCATCACATCGCAGCTCGAAAAGGCGAAGCTGCCCACGCACATCGCTCTGCCCGCAAACCAATACGGGCTTCCAAAGGATTCCGTAGTTCTGCTTGAACAGATACGCACGCTCGACAAACGCCGTCTAAAAGAAAAGATAGGCGAATTGCCTATCAATATGATGACCAGAGTCAACGAGGCTCTGCTCGTCTCATTGGGATTTTTCGAGACGTAACGAATTCACTCGATTTCAAAATCAATGTCGAAAAGCTTATCGACGACCTTATTTATAACTCTCCATTCAAAGCCCTTCTGATACAGAAACGCGGACAGCTTCTGCGCCTGCGATCTATCCTCTATATGCTTCCGCGCAACGTATTTCCGTGCAAAATCAAGGCATTTTTCAATCTCGAAATCATCGTCTATATTATCCGCAATGACGTTTTTCACCAAGCCTTTGTCAACGCCCTTTTCGGTCTCGAGCTTGTACGCGATTTTTTTCACGCCGTATCTCTGCTTATTGAAAAACAGATAATTTCGTACGTACTCCTCATCGTCGATATATTTGTATCCCTTTGCCTTTTCTATTGCGAATTCAACCTCGTTTTTGTGAAAGCCTTTTTCGTACAGCTTATCGCGGCACTCCTTTTCGGAGCGCTGACAAACCGCTAGATAGCTCACCAGCTTTTCATATGCTTCCGCCGCACGCTTTTCATCCAAAGTGTATTCCATAATACGTAAACAGGGTTTTATATTCTCAATATATATATATTAAGCGACGTTTCATCATTTTACCCGATAGACCCAACCGAAGTCGTCCGCATAACGCCGCGTCTGTATGCCCGTTATCCTATCGTACAGCCAGCTTGTGATTTTGCCCATTTCCCCGTTGTTTATCACAAGATCTTCGCCGCTAAAGTTGATCGTGCCGACGGGCGAGATCACCGCCGCGGTGCCCGTGCCGAATGCCTCCTTAAGACTGCCGTCCCGCGCCGCGCTTACGACCTCCGCAATCGGGAGCTTGCGCTCTTCTACCTCATATCCGCCTGCGCGCAGAACCTTGATCGCGCTGTCGCGCGTTATGCCGCGCAGTATGGTGCCGTCAAGCTCCGGCGTGACGACCTTGTCGCCTATGACAAAAGCGATGTTCATTGACCCGACTTCCGTCACATATTTTTTCTCTTCTCCGTCAAGCCACAGCACCTGATCGAAGCCCTTTTTCTTCGCCTCCTCGCCCGCAAGCAAGGACGCGGCATAATTCCCCATGCACTTGGCTTCGCCCGTGCCGCCCTGCGACGCGCGCGTGTATTTATCCTCGACGATGAGCTTTGTCGGCTCCAAGCCGTTGGCATAATAACTGCCGACGGGAGACAGGATGATCGTAAACATAAATTTGCCGCTCGGATGCACTCCCAAAAACGGCTCTGTCCCGAACATGAACGGACGTATATAAAGCGAAGTTCCGGCTTGAGTAGGTATCCAATCCTCTTCGAGCTTTATAAGCTGCGCAAGCCCGCGCAGAGCCTCGTCGACGTCGAACGTCGCCATGCAAAGCCTTTGCGCGCTTTTGTTCATGCGCAAAAAATTGTCGCGCGGGCGAAACATCGTTACGCCTCCGTCCTCGCCTTTATACGCCTTCAGGCCCTCGAAGATCCCCTGCCCGTAATGCAACGAACAGCATGCGGGATCGAGCTTGAAATCGTCGTACGGAATGATCATTTGTTCCTGCCAGCCGCCCTCGGACGAATCGTACTCCCACACAAGCATGTGATCGGTGAAATATTTGCCGAAGCCCAACGCATTTACGTCGGGCTTTTGCTTTCTGTTTTTTGATAGCTCTATTTTCATTTCACACCTCTCGCTTCAGACTTTTTCATAAAAAACGCCGTCGCAAACGCTTGACTGCGCTCTGTCCGCCGTGCACTCGCGCAAATCCGACAAAAACGCGCTTTCATCCTGCGACGGCACGAAAATATATGCGCTCACGCCGTCGCCGTACGTTACGTCGCCGAGCTTGCACGCGCTTTTTCGGATAAGCTTTTCAACGGCCGCGTAATCCGCATAATCGCACGTCACGTTGATTTTTTTGCACTCCGACTTCGTTGCGATCGTTGCGGCTTTCACAGCGTCCGCCGCCGCGCCGGAGTACGCGCCCACAAGTCCGCCCGCCCCGAGCTTTATACCGCCGAAATATCGGGTAACGACGATAGCGGTCTTCACCAAGCCCTGCTTTTTCAAAACGTCGAGAATAGGCTGTCCCGCAGTGCCTCCCGGCTCGCCGTCGTCGCTGAAACGCGTGGAGTTCCCAAGAGCGTCGGAAATATAAGCATAGCAGTTGTGCGTAGCGTCGGGATAGCGTTTTTTGATCAGCTTCACAAACTCTTCCGCGCCCTCCGCGTCAAGCTCTCCCTTGACGGTAGCGATAAAGAGCGAGCGTTTGATCTCGCTCCTCGTCTCGTATTGGCCGTCTACATATCGATACGATCTCACCCGACAGTAACCTTATAAAAATTCTTTTTCCCCTTTTGAAGCACAAATCCGTTTGCGGCCTGGCTGTCGCTTATGCATGCGGCGATATCCGTGATCTTTTCGCCGTCGACGGATATTCCGCCACCCTGTATCAGTCGCTTCGCCTCGCCCTTCGACGAAATTTTAGCGACGTTGACAAGTATATCCGCGACCGAACACATCCCTGCTGGTATCGTTGCGGCTGGCATATTTTCACTGTCTCCCGAAAACGCCGCTTTCGCTTTGGCGCGCGCGTCGTTCGCAGCGTCCTCGCCGTGCACCATTGCGGTCAACTCGTACGCAAGTCTTTCCTTGGCTTTGTTCATGCGCTCGTCGTTATAGCGCGTAAGCTCTTCGATTTCATTCAGCGGCAGGAACGTGAGGTATCTGAATACCTTCTCTACGTCCTCGTCGGCGATATTGCGCCAATATTGGAAGAAGTCGTACGGAGAGGTTTTATTTTCGTCGAGCCATACCGCGCCCTTCGCAGTTTTGCCCATCTTAATGCCTTCCGCAGTAGTAAGAAGCGCAAACGTAACGCCGTACGCCTCTTTCTGTTCCTTACGGCGTATCAGATCCGCGCCTGCGAGAATATTCGACCATTGGTCGTCTCCTCCGCACTCAAGCACGCAGCCGTATTTGCGGTTGAGCACCAAAAAGTCGTACGCTTGCATGAGCATATAGTTGAATTCCAAAAAAGTGAGCCCCTTTTCAAGCCTCTGCTTATAGCACTCCGCCGTAAGCATGCGGTTGACGGAGAAGGTCGCTCCTACGTCGCGCAAAAAATCCACATAATTCAAGTCGAGAAGCCAATCGGCATTATCAACGAGGATCGCCGCGTTTTCGCCCTCGAACCTGACAAAGCGCTGCATTTGTTTTTTAAAGCATTCGACGTTATGACGTATAGTCTCTTTCGTCATCATGGAGCGCATATCCGTCCTTCCGCTCGGATCGCCGACCATAGCCGTTCCGCCGCCGATAAGGATAATCGGTCGATGTCCAGCATCCTGCAAACGCTTTGCAACTATCATTTGCATGAAATGCCCCACGTGCAAGCTGTCCGCGGTAGGGTCAAAGCCTATATAAAAGGATTGCGAGCCGCTGTCAAGAAGCTTTTTAAGCTCCTCCTCGTATACGACCTGCTTGAGCAAACCGCGCTCCTTAAGCATATCTATCACATTTTGCGCCATAAAACACTCCAAACAGTTATTTAGCAAATTATATCACCGTTTTTATATTTTAACAACACAATTTTGCCATAATAAAAGCGCCCTTTCGGACGCTTTTGTTTTGATTTATTTGCCTTATTTCGTCAGTGCCTCCTGCACAGCAACCGCACAAGCCACACCGATTTACCAGAAAAGCGCCCTTGCGGGTGCTTTTATGTTTTGTGCTTTTATTTGCTTCGCAAACCTCTCGGTCGCCTGTTTGCCTTATTTTGTCAGCGCTTCCTGCACTGCCACGGCACATGCGACCGACGCACCGACCATGGGGTTGTTGCCCATGCCGATCAAGCCCATCATCTCCACGTGAGCGGGAACGGAGGAGCTGCCTGCAAATTGAGCGTCGGAATGCATCCTGCCCATCGTATCCGTCATGCCGTACGACGCGGGGCCAGCGGCCATATTGTCGGGATGCAACGTACGGCCCGTGCCGCCGCCCGAAGCAACGGAGAAATATTTCTTGCCGCTGTCATAGCACCACTTCTTATACGTGCCCGCAACGGGATGCTGGAATCTGGTGGGATTGGTGGAGTTGCCCGTGATGGACACGTCGACGTCCTCGAGGCGCATGATCGCCACGCCCTCCGTCACGTCGTCCGCGCCGTAAACTCTGACCGCCGCGCGCTCGCCGTTGCTGTACGCCGTCTCCTTGACGACTTTCACTTCGCCCGTGAAATAATCCATCTTGGTTTGCACGTAGGTGAAGCCGTTGATACGCGAAATGATGAACGCCGCGTCCTTGCCCAAGCCGTTGAGGATGACCTTAAGAGGCGTCTTTCTCACCTTATTGGCTGTCTTTGCTATGCCGATCGCGCCCTCTGCGGCGGCAAACGATTCATGTCCCGCAAGGAAAGCGAAGCACTTTGTGCTTTCGCGCAAAAGCATTGCTGCGAGGTTGCCGTGTCCCACGCCGACTTGACGTTGCTCCGCAACGGAACCGGGGATGCAGAAGGATTGCAAGCCTTCGCCGATCGCCTCCGCCGCGTCCGCAGCGTTTGCGCAGCCCTTCTTTATTGCGATCGCGCAACCGACCGTATATGCCCACACGGCATTTTCAAAAGCGATGGGCTGCACGCCCTTGACGATAGCTTCGCAATCGATGCCGTTGTCAAGGCAGATCTGTCTTGCTTCCTCAAGATTTTTTATGCCGTTTGCTTTAAGGGTCTTGTTGATTTTATCTATTCTTCTTTCATAACCTTCAAAAGTAACACTCATCTTCCTGCCCTCCTATCAGTTTTGACGCGGGTCAATCCACTTGACCGCTCCGTCTTCCGCCTTAAACCTGCCATATGTCTTGGTGTTCTCCTTAAGAGCTTCGTTTGCGTCGACGCCCTTTTTGATCGCGTCCATAAACTGACCGAGGCGGCAGAACTCATAGCCGATGATCTCGTCGTTTTTGTCGAGCGCAAGTCTTGTCACATAGCCCTCCGCCATTTCGAGATAGCGAGGTCCTTTCGACACCGTCGAATACATTGTGCCCACCTGGCTTCTGTGACCCTTGCCCAAGTCCTCGAGACCCGCGCCTATAACGAGACCGTCCTCCGAAAACGCGGATTGCGTCCTGCCGTAAACTATCTGCAAAAAGAGCTCTCTCATTGCGGTATTGATAGCGTCGCAAACAAGGTCGGTATTAAGCGCAGATCGGAAGAGCGTCGTGTAGGGAAAGAGTGTCCGTGTAGGTGGTGGTGGG
>CANDBZ010000068.1 GCA_947383095.1 uncultured Clostridia bacterium
GAGATCATTGTTGGTGACTGGAGTTCAGACGTGTGCTCTTCCGATCTCTGTCGCGGCGGCGGATATCCACCGTTTTGTCGCCGCATTGCAAGCCGTCTATAACATTTGCGATCTCATCGTAGCTGCCCACGCCGAGAATTGCGTCTACTTCTGGAAATTCTTCCTTGAGAGCGTCCGCGTATCTTTGCGCGAGGCAACCCGTCACTATGACGTGCTTTACGCCTGCCTCCGCCTTTTGCGCCGCCGCCCAAAGTATTTCGTCGATAGATTCCTCTTTAGCCTTGTCTATAAACGCGCAGGTGTTGACGATAAGCACGTCCGCCGCGCTTTCGTCGGACACTATGCTGTGCCCGCCTGCGACGAGCCGCGACAGCATTTTTTCGGTATCGACTCTGTTTTTATCGCAACCAAGAGATATAGCGCCTATTCTCATTCTTCTTCGCCGTCGCCCTCCGCCGCCAATCGCAATGCGTCCAGATCCTCTCGCGAAATATTGACGATATACTTCTTCTTATCCTTTGCGTCGGGAGTGAGGAAGCCCATATCCATCATCATATCGAAGGTCTTTGCCGCTTTCGGCCAACCGAAGCCGAGCTTGCGTTGAATATAGGATATAGCTATCGGCGAGTTGTCGTCCTCGCGAAGCTCTATGCCAAGCTCGAGAGCCTGGAAAAGCTCGGGCGGCAAAGAATCCTTGGACTGTCTTCCGTCCTTGCCTCCCTCCGGTTTGCTTACCTCGGCTTCCTTGAAAATCGCGTCCTTTATGCTGTTGTCGAAATAGCTGTCGTTGTTGGCTTTGATGAAGTCGATGACGTTTTTCACCTCTTCGTTGGAAATGAACGCGCCCTGCATACGCTCGAGCTCCGCGGTGCCGGGGGTCATATAGAGCATGTCTCCGAAGCCGAGCAGCTTCTCCGCGCCGATGGAATCAAGAATGGTCTTGCTGTCGAAGCCCGACGTGACCTTAAACGCGACGCGGCTCGGGAAGTTGTTCTTTATAGTGCCGCTGACGACGTCCGTCGACGGACGTTGCGTCGCGAGTATTAGATGTATGCCGACGTTTCTCGCAAGTCGCGCGATACGGTTTATGGTGTCCTCCACGCCCTTCTTGCCCGTCGCCATAAGGTCGGCAAACTCGTCGACGATTATGATAATGCGCGGCATGCGGCGAGTGCCGCATTTGTCGCAATAGCGATTGTATTCGTCAAGCTCTCTGCAACCCACGCTTTGAAAGACCTCGTTGCGGTGCTCCATCTCCTGTATGGCCCAATTTAGCGCGCGTATGGCTTTGTCGGAGTCATAGATGATCTCGTCCATCAAAAGATGAGGAATGCCCGCGTACATTGACAGCTCGACCCTCTTCGGGTCGACCAAAATCAGACGCACGTCGTCGGGCGAAGCCTTGTACAGCAAGCTGATGATGATCGAGTTTATGCAGCAGCTCTTGCCCGCGCCGGTCGCGCCCGCAATAAGCGCGTGAGGCAGCTTGTTTGCGACCACTACGCGGCTTTTTCCGTACAGGTTTTTGCCGAGCACCATGGTTGCCGGCGACGGCGACGAATTGAACTCCGCCGACTCTATTATCTCGCTTATGTTGACGTTGCGGCGAATTTTGTTGGGCACCTCGACGCCGACGGCGTCCTCGCCTGGTATAGGCGCGATGATACGCACGCTGCCCGCCTCCATCTTCATTGCGATGTCGTTTTCAAGCGATGAAATATATCCGATCGTCTTGCCTCTGGGCATCTCGACCTTGAGCTTGTACATTGTAAAAGTCGGACCGACCTTTATCTCCGTGACCTCGCCCTTGATATTGAAGAAGTTGAGGGTCCTTATGATCCTCTCCTTTTTGAGCTCGTAATCCTCGTTCTGATCCACCTCGGGCGCGGGGGGCTTGAGCAAACTGACGGGAGGCGCGACGTAAGGACGGCGCGGCGTATTTTGCTCTATGACCTGCTCCATTGTCACCTGAACGACCTTTTCGCCGGACTGCTTTTTGACGGCGGAGTCCTCCTTTATCCCTCTGTTTTGCGAGGATTTGACCTTTTCCTCGCGCAACATCGCCTCTCTCTCGAACTGCCCGATAGGCGGAGCTTCCTTTATCGCCTTCTTGACGTTTTGGATACGCGCCTGAATTTCCGCTCTTTCCTTATCCTTGCCGGATTGGTTTGCGATATCGGTCGCGCCCTGTATAGCCGCGCGGGACATCCTGTCGCCCGTCACCTGCTGCCGCACGGGGGCAGGCTCGCTGGGCGCGTCTCCTCCCTGCGTGGGATTTTTGTCCTCATAGGCGGGTCGCTGTAAGGTGGGCTTCAGCATCTCATATTCGCCGTTTTGCGGCTTCGGCGCGACGTTGCGCGCGGGATTATCGCTCTTCTCCTGTCCGTTCTCGACAAACGTCGCCGCAAAAGCGCGCGGGATCTTCTTTTCTCCCTGAACGGGAGTATAGCCCGCCTGCTCAATCTGCGATATGGATTGATTGCGCGCCGCGGGAGATACGTTCGCTTTAGTCGCGGGCTGTTGCGCTTTTGGCTCGAACTGCTGAACGGGAGCCGCCGTCGCGCCGTTTATCGGGGACGCGGTCTGCGGCTTTTCGTATGCGACGGAGGTCAGCTCCTCTTTCACAACGGGCTGTTGCGGCTCCTCGCCCGAAATGGAACGATTGAGCGCGCCGAGCATACCGACGTTCACCTCGCTGTTCACCGCGTTTTCCGCCTTTTTTATCGTCTCGTTAATACTGCTCCCGCTGTCGTAATGGGGCATAATGCGCGTGGGCTTTGCCACCTCTTTTTTGATTGGCTCCGAGTCCGCTCCGCCGATCGTATAGACCTTCGTCTCGGTCGCCGCACTCGAAACGCCCATAGACTGGCTGAAAGCCCTGTCCTGCGCCTCTTTCATCGCGTAAAAATCAAACTTGTTGGAGTTGTCCTGCGTATTTCCGTCGAAGCCGTCCTGCGGCGCGCGGAATCTGCTCATGTATTCTTCCCTGATGCCGTCCCGCGCGGAGTCCACGCCGAACCTGGCTTGCAGCTCGCTCCGTCTCGCCGCGTTGCCGTAGCCGTTTGAAGACTCGTCGTAGCCGGAGCCGACGTAGCGGTTTGTCACGGTCGCTCGCGGGTCGTCGCCGAACAGCGCCTCTCTCGACGACATATGCGAGTCGGAGTCGTATGCGCGCACGCTTTCGCGCCTTGAGGACGGCAAGGTCATTTCGTCCTCGAAGCCGCCGTTTTTATTGGGATAAAGCGGATCAAAGCTGCCTATGGGACGGTAACCGTCCGCACCCTTGAGTCTGCGCAAGCCGCGTTTTTGAGGCATAGGATCGCCGGCGACGTCGACAACGTAAAGACCGCCCTGCTGCGCCTGCGACAGATCCGTGAGCACCGGCGCTTCCGCGGCGGCTATGGCGTGACCCGCGCGCTCGCGTCTGCCGGGCTTTCTTTGGCTTTCTCTATCCTCTTTGGCATATTCCCTCGACTGTCTCGAAGCCTTGCGCTCTCTGCTCGAGGAAGCCCTATACGGCACGGTATTTTTCTTTATGGAAGGCAAAATAGCAAAAAACGCCAGCACGAAAAACGCCACGCAAACAACGACGAGCGCGCCCACGCCCGTGATGGCCTTCATAAGCGGGAAAGCGACGAGCCCGTAAAGCATGCCTCCCGCGGTATTGGCGGCGGCATAACAGGCGAGCAGATATTCTCCGTATCCCGCCTTGACGATATGCGCGCTCGAAGTATAAACCTGCAAGGCGAGTATGGCGAGCATGAGCATGCCGATATAAAATACCGCGCGGGAAAATCTCATCTTCGGACGTATCCCGAAGACGATAGCCAAGCCGATGATCATGCCGATTATCGAATATGCGTAATCCGCCAAGCCGAAAAAGCCTACAAGCACACCCTGCACGGATCTCCCGAAGCTGCCGAACGCGCCCACCGTACACAAAAAACAAAAAAGCGAAACCGCGACGGTTATTGCCCCGATCGCTATGCTCGTACCTCTATGCGCTCTTGCCTGCCGTGTATTTGCCAAATTTACACCTTCCGTAATATAAATTTTATTCTTAAAGATTGTATCATATGCCGCGTTGTTTTTCAAGCAGAATAATAGCCAAATTCACAATAAAAATACATGCCTGCAACGGGATTGAGCGCGCAAAAAAATTAGATATCCCGAATAAAAGATCCGCAAAGCGCTTGCAAAGCTTTGCGGATCTTTACGGCGTATTCAAAAAATCGATATTCTAACAGGCTAATTCACTCTTCTCTTTTTAAAATTTCCACTACGTTTTTGTTTGCCGAGGGCGACACGAGACAGCCGCAGACCCGATCGAAGTCGAAAACCTGCCGCGCCGCGCTCAAAATATCTTCCTTTGAGGTTTTGTCTATAGCGTCTATGCGCGCGTCGAAGTCGTACAGCCTGCCCGTTTGTATCGCGTGCGTGCCGAAGGTGCGCATCATCGCGGAAGTACTTTCCTGCCCGAGCACCAGCGAAGTTTTAAGCTGCTCCTTGCCCTTGTTGAGCTCGTCGTCGGTGATGCCGCTCTCAAGCAGCAGATCGATCTCGCGACGTATTGCGCGCACCGCTTTTTCGACGTTCGCAGGGCTTGTGGAGGTATATACGATATACGCTCCGTTGTTTTGATACGACGACGGATATCCTACGATCGTATAGCACAGTCCCAATTTTTCTCTGACGCTTTGAAACAGCCGCGAGGACATCTCCATGCTGAATATCACGCTCATGAGCTGCACCGCCACGGCGCGCCCGTCGTCGTATGCAAACGATGGAAATGCAAACGCTACGTGCGCCTGCTCTATCCTCTTGCTTTTTTTGACGAAGGTATTGTGAGCGGCAGCCCCTTCAAGCGCGGATCCCTCGCCGCGTTTCGCCGCCTCGAACTTGCTTTCAAAGTGCTTTTTCAGTAATTCTATCGCGCTCTTTTCCGTAATATTGCCCGCAATCGATATCACAGTATTCTCTGCGACGTAATGCTTTTTGTGATAATCCCGCAACGTCTGCGACGTCATTGACTCGAGCGTCTTTTTGTATCCCAAAATAGGTTTTTCAAGCGGATTTCCCCTAAAAAAATCCGTCAACAAAAGCTCCATGCAAACGTCGTCGGGCGAATCCTCGCTTTCGTTTATCTCCTCTATCACGACGCGGCGTTCTTTTTCAAGGTCGCCTCCGTCAAACAGAGGGTTGAAATACATATCTGCGAGCACGTCCGCGCATTTGTCGACGTTGCTGTCGAGCGACACCGTATAAAAGCAGGTATAGCTCTTTGACGTATAGGCGTTTATCTGCGCGCCTATGCTGTCTATCTCGTTGACTATATCGAAATTGCTTCTGTTTTTCGTGCCCTTAAACACCATATGCTCGATAAAATGCGAGATACCCGCGACGTCGGGAGCTTCCTTCACGACTCCCGCCCCAACGAACACGCCCATCGCGATGGAGCGCACGGCGGTATTTTGCACAAGCACCAATTTCAATCCGCTTTCAAATTCAATCAATTTTTGCATATTATTATTGTAGCACATAGTTTGCGGTATGCAAACATATTTATTAGTATGAAAGAACGACGTTTCCGTGCATTTTGGGCAAATTTTGTCATAGCGGCGGTGCTTATCACCACCTTCGGCGTCGCTATTGCCGCGGCTATGCCTGGCGACGCGCAAATAAAAGCCGTCAATAACGCCATATACGAGGGCAATAAAAGCGGAGAAAAGGTGGCGTTGATGTTCAACGTATACGAAAACGCCGCCAATGTGGAAAAAATAGCGGATATTTTGGATGAATACGGATTTAAAGCGACGTTTTTCGTCGGCGGAAGCTGGGTCGCAAAGCACCCCAACACCCTGCTCAAAATAGCGGCAAAGGGCTTTGAAATAGGCAACCACGGATATCTGCACCGCGATCATGCGAAGCTGTCGCTAAAACAGAATAAGGACGAAATAAGCCTCACGGAAAGACTTGTCGACGAGACGCTGTCGGGCTTGCCCGATTATAAAAACTGCAAGCTGTTCGCCCCTCCGAGCGGAAGCATAGGCGACGTAATGTTCGACGCGTGCAAAGCGTTGAATTATAGGGTGATAATGTGGACGCGCGACACAATAGATTGGCGCGACCATGACGAAAACGTGATCTACGAGCGCGCCGTGCGCAACATTAAGGCGGGCGACCTCATACTTATGCACCCCACGGACTGCACCGTGCAAGCCCTGCCCCGCATACTCGAATACATAAAAACCGCGAACCTGCGCGCCGACATCGTGAGCTACGTGATAAGCTGACAGCAAACAACAGCACACACGACAACACGTTAAAATATTTAAAACCGCTTTTATAAGAAACAACCCCGATTTGCAAGCAAATCGGGGTTTATCGTTTTAACCTTTTCAGGCGCGCTTGATGACCTCTTTGAGACGCAGATCAACTCTGTGCTTCTCGTCGATCTTTATGACCTTGACGAGAACGATGTCGCCCACGTTCACAACGTCCGTGACGCGCTCGACGCGCTCTGTAGACAGCTTGGAGATGTGTATCATGCCGTCCTTGCCGGGAGCGAAGTTGACGCTTGCGCCGAACTGTCCCTTGTCGTTTTCCATGATCTTTGTGACGATGCCCTCGTACACGTCGCCGATCTCGACGTCGCGCACGATGGTCTCGATGATAGAACGCGCTTTTTTGATCGCCGCGTCGTCGTTGGAAGCAACAAACACGGTGCCCTCGTCGTTGAGGTCGATTTTGACGCCCGTATCCTCGATGATCTTGTTTATGGTCTTGCCGCCCTTGCCG
>CANDBZ010000069.1 GCA_947383095.1 uncultured Clostridia bacterium
GTTGCGACGAGATTATCAAGAAAAACGAAGAGCGCGACGCTATGCAGGTCGTGGCGACCGTCAATTATAACGGTCAGTCCGCGCAGGTATATAAGTACGAGCTTGAAGTGCAATTTGAAAATCAAGCCTATTTATATACGCAATATTACGGCTTGAGCTATCAAGCCGCGGCGGACGCGATACTCCGTTCCCTTGCGCAGCAGAAGCTGCTTGCGATGTACGCCAAGGAGAGAGTCGCGGAGTTGATGGGCATGGACGCGATGCCTGAAGACGTCATGACGCTGCTTACCAAGAGCGAGCAAAACCGCGCTATCGAAAAAGCGAACGACAGCCTGTATTCCGGTCTCAAAAGCTTGATAGAGACAGCTATCACGGACGACAATTATAACAAAGGCACAGGCTCCGGCAACAAGACACTCGAACCCGACGTTGAGATCACCGACCCGATACGCGTGCGCTTTTACGTGAACGGCGGAAGCTCCGTGGAGTCTCCCGTGACGGTGCAAAAGGGATATGCGGTGAAGGAGCCGACGGCTCCCACCAAAGAGGGATATACCTTCTACGGCTGGTATGAGGATAAAAATTTCTCCGGAGAGGAATATGATTTTAAAACCAAGCTCAACAACAACGTCAACCTCTATGCGAAATGGGTGAAATACGACGCGCCGCGTACGGAAATACCCGAGGAGGAAGAGGTCGACGATTACGATCCCGAGGACGATACGGTCGAGCTGTCGCCGAAATTCTTCACCGAGGATTATCAGGCGAAGCTTTATGACAAGCTTGCGGACGAGAAAGAGTTGGTAGAGACCATAAAGGTGTCAAGCGATAAGCTTGAGGAAACTCTCAAGAAGTATATCGAAGACAATATGGAAAAGCTTGAGACAAATCTCAAGAAGAATTTGCACAAGTCCACAAAGGAACAATGCTACGATTATTATTTCGACAGTCAGGTCGAAAGCATCCTCGTCGCGAAGCTTGAAAGACTTATAGGAGAAAGCGCGACGGTCTCGAAAGATGAGATAGAAGACGAATTTGAGCGAATCGTCGAGCAGAACCAGCAAAGCTTCGATCACGGTTCCGACAGCGCGTATTCCAACGCGTTGACGAGCACTCTCGATAAGACGTATTATCACACCTCCACGGAGGACAGCTACGGCTTTGTGATGAATATCCTTCTCAAGCTTGACGACGACAGCCTCAAGACTCTTACGGACAGCTATAAGGCAGACCCGCGCAACACCGAGGGCTTGCTTATAATGCGCAACCGTCTGATGTCGCAGATCAAGGTCAAGGTTTCCAACCCCGTTTATGACAGCAAAGCCGTCGTAAAGGGCGACGACGACAGCGAGATAGAGCTGCGCGATCCCATGACCGATCCCAAAAACCCCTATAACAACGTCAACAAAACGCCCGATACCAAATATCAGAAAGAGGGCGGAAACAACTACGACCAGCTTATTTCCTTTGAAATAGACGGCGACGGCAATCCGTCGATCGTTTTCGGAGCGACGGAGCATCCCTCGATGGCGTATTTGCTCGAGAAGGTGCCCGCGTTCGACATAGACGGCAAAGTCGGCGTGATACACCAGATCCACAACAGCTTCGACCAGGTCAAGGCGGCGGTCAAGGCGGGCAAGCTTTCAAAGACGCAGGGCGTGTATTGGCTCCGTCAGGTCGCAACGAAGTGGCTGTATCTTGTCGGCGACGACAGCGGCGCGGTTACTGACAGCAGCAATAATAAGGGCTTGGGCTACCTCATCACTCCCGAAGGCATGGACAGCAGCTATCTCGAGGCATTCACAGATTATGCGCGCAAGCTCATTGCAAGCGGCACCGGCTCGTATTCCGTCGGCGAGGTGACTGCCGACGCGTTCAAGGGTGCGGCGACGGACGGCACGCTTGCGGGCGACGGCGTGGCATTTGTGGTGGCGGACACGTTTATCAACTCGGCAAGCAGTTCTTCCGATTTGTCCAAAGCTTATGCGGGCGTGTTTGTGTTGCTAAACAGCTATACAGTATGGGACGATACGTTCTATAACGAGTATACCAAGACGGAAACAAATCCCGACGGCAACAAACTGCCCGATACGGGAGTACTGCCGCTCGACTATATCGTCAATACCTTTGCCAAGGACGCCGACGATATCAAAACCTTGTACGATATAATAGAAGAGGCTTTGCTTTCGTCCAAGCGCTCCAATTTGTATTCGCTCGAGGTCAATACGATGGGACTTGAAAACATGGACAACATTGTTTACAACAAAAAAGCGTACGAGTCCCTGTGGAAGCAATACGATAAATAAGGTCAAAGAATAAAAAGAGCGTCTTGCTTGACAAGACGCTCTTTTTTTGTGCGATTTGTTTTATTTGCGTTTGGGTTTTATTTTTTCGAAAGCATTTTTAATGTGCGCGAGCATCGGATTTTTGCGCGGTTTGACAATTTCGTCTACGCAGGTCTTCAAGTTCTCAAGGCTTGTGGTTTCCGCCTGTACGGTTATTTCGTCGCCCTCCAGAAGCACGGTGTCGGAGGCGGGCACGACGGAAACGTCGTTGCGCCTGACGGCGCGTATGAGCAGATTGCCCGGCCACAGCACGTCGCGTATCGCCTGTCCGGCGGCGGCGGAGCCTTGCTCTATCTTCGTGACGTACACCTGTCGGGAAAGCGTGACGTGCTCTTCGTCCATTATCGCTTCGAGCAGAGAGTCGTACAGCGGCTTGAGCTTGAAGACCTCGCTTATCATATATCCTATTGAAACGCCGAGTATCACGGGGATGAGGAGTGTGAACTGCCAGGTCAACTCGACAGTCATTATTATTGCGGTGAGCGGAGCCTTGACGACCGACGTGAAAAACGTTGCCATCGATATCATCACTATAATGTCTGTATATGTTGCGCTCATGCCCATTTTCACGCAAAGCTGGGATATCAACGCTCCCGTGCATGCGCCTAGCGCGAGCATCGGGATGAAAATGCCGCAGGGCACGCCCGCGCCCAGATTTAGCGCGGTAGAGAGCAGACGCAGGACTATAATCACGATCAAGGTGACTACGACCGGAGACGAAAATACGCTTGTCACCGACATGGAAGTCGTTCCGCCGTGGGTCCCTATGGCTTCTATCACCGCGTGACCGCCGCCCATGGCGTATACTGTGATAAGACCGCATACGCCCGCAAACAAAAACGGAACGAGCATACGTACGCCGCCCTTTAAAACGGTAATTTTCCCGAAAATCTTTCTCGCCAGGAAACCGAGCTTGTAAAAGCCTACTCCGAAGAGCCCGCTTATCACCGCGGCAAACGCAACGTACAGATAGCTTTTTATCGGCAACGATACGAACACATAGTTTGAAAATACGCTTGCGACCTCCATATTCAGCGCGCCGAAGAGAAGATTACGCGTGACGAGCGCGGTGAGCACGGATGAAAACGCGCATATGAATATGGACGGCGTGAAGCGCCTGTGCGCCTCTTCAAAGGCGAACACTATGCCGGTGAGGGGGGCGTTGAAAGCGGTTGCAAGACCCGCGCACGCACCTCCCGTGATCTGATAACGCCTTTCCATATCGGAGCAGCCGAGCATCCTGCTCATGCCGTCTCCGCACGCGCCGCCGATAAACATGCTGGGACCTTCCGCTCCCGCGTTCAATCCGCAAAACATGCAAAACAGACTTGCCGCCGCCATAGACGGCAAAACCTGATACCATTTCATGTTTATCAATCCGCGCGACGCGCCCTCCGTCTGCGGAATGCCGCTGCCGCGCACCATAGGAATAAAGCGCACCAAGGTCGCTATAGCGAAAGCGGACAGCGCGAGCACTGCGAAAAGCAAAGGCACGAACGCGGGGTTTTGACGTATTCCCAGATAAAGATTTTTGGAGTAAGCGGTCAAAAAATCCGCCGCAATATTATAAAAAGTCACGACCACTCCCACAAGCAAGCCTGTGCAAATGCCAACTGCAAGCAGCTGCAGACTCTTTTTGTAAAATGTGTGCTTCGAGCGTGTGCCGTCCATTCTGTCCTCTTTACCGTATCGCGCGTGCGCGCAGTTAATAATGATAAAGTATTATAGTATCATAAAAAACAAAACGCAACCCAAAATGCGCAAATAAAGGAGAAACAGCGCGGCTTTAAGCTTGGATAAAGATGAAATCAGTCGGTTTTGTCACGGGAATAAACCTTTAAGGCGGCTTGCAATACTGCAATTATATCGTCGCGCAGGCTCTGCGGAGATAGGACTTCAACGTTGGCGTTGTATTGCAACGCCCAATATAACATGGCGCGCGGACTCGCTTTCACGGTTGCGGTAAAATGCGTCTCGTCCAGCTTCTTTGCGGAAAAGCTTCCGCCAAACCAATCGCAAAGCTCGTCCATCATGAAGTTTGCGCAATTAAGCGTGATATATTGCGGCTTGTCGCTGTACATATACGGCATTGCGGTGGCAAGCTCCTTGTAGTTTATGCCGTGTTCAAAGCCTTCGTTTTCGCGCAGAGGGACGGCGTCCTCGTCGCAGATGCGCATATCCGTCATTTTGTCAAGCCTGTCATAGCTTATTTTGCCGTATTTGTCGTCGCGCAGCATCAGATAATAGCGCTGATTGTGCAGCAGCATCTGATAAGGCGAGGCGACGTGCTTGCCTGCGCCGTGCAATTTGGCGTCAAGCCCCATGCGGTTGTAGACGAATTCTATTTTTTTGCCGAGCTCTATCGCCTCGTCGACGATTTCTATGTTGAGAAAAAAGTCTTTGTTGGGCGATTTTTCCCAATCCTTGACGGAATAAACGTATTTTACATGGCTTTTGAAGTTGCGTCCTCCAAGCTGTATAAGCTTGTTTATCAGCTGCTCGGAATGCACGGCGTTGATATGCCTCGAGCAAAGCACGCTGTCAATAAGCAACCTCAATTCGGATTTTTCAAGTCGCCGTGTCGCCAGATAGGAGCCGCGAGCGTCGCTTTCGATATCGAAGCCCATCTCCTTGAGATACGATAGGTTGCGCCCGACCGCTTTGCGCTCGCATTCCGCGCCGAAATGCAGGGCGAGAAGACGAATTATCTCCTGTTGCGTGAGTGGATGCTCCTCGTCGGAGTATTCGTCCAATATCTGATATATGCGCATGATAAGCGTCTTTTTTGCTTCAATAGCCATGATCCCTCCTGCATTAAAGCTTAAATGTTCGGGCGTACCGTTTTGGGGACATTTACTGCCCGATAAATTTATTCGTCGCGCAAGCGCGGGTCAATATCGGCAAACGGTAGCTTTGCAAATCAGTCATTTTCGCGCAATATCGCCGTATCCCTTAAGCAGATCTTCAAACGCGGGCAGAGCGCGCATGATCGTGGCGCGCTCTACGCAATAGGCGACGCGTACCCAGCCTTTTGCGGCAAAATCGTCGCCGGGCACAATCAAAAGCCCGTATTCCCGCGCTTTCAAAGACATTTTGCCGGCGTCCCCGTCGGGCGCTTTTACGAAAAGGTAAAATGCTCCGTCCGGATGAACGCACTCGTATCCCATTTTGACAAGAGCGTCGTACAGCAAGTCTTTGTTTTGTGCGTATGCGGATATGTCGGGAGCTTTGTCCAGACATTCGGCGATAAGCCTTTGGAAGAGCGACGGCGCGCAGACGTAGCCCAATGCTCTGCCCGCGCCGAGTATCGCCGTGTAAATCTCTTGCGCGCATGTCCCCGACGGATTGACCGCGATATATCCTATGCGTTCGCCCGCCAGCGACAGCGATTTTGAAAAGCTGTAGCAGATTATCGTTTCGGCATAAACCGACGGGATGAACGTCGGCAGCGCGCTTCCATAAACAAGCTCGCGATAAGGTTCGTCGGAAACGACGTAGATCGGGTGATCGAATCGTTTTTCATATCCCTTCAAAGCGGCGGCGAGTCGGCATATCGTATCGCGCGAATACACGACTCCGCTCGGATTGTTGGGAGAATTGACGATGACCGCTTTGGTGCGGGGAGTGACGCATGCTCCGAGAGCGTCGAAATCGATTTGGAAATCAACGTCGAATTTTACGGTGACGGGTTTCCCTCCCGCCGCTTTCACAAATATTTCGTATTCCGGAAAGTGCGGGGCAAGCAGAATGATTTCGTCGCCTTCTTCGCATAGAGCGCGCATGGCGATGGCAAGCCCTGCCGCCGCGCCGCAGGTCATATAAATATTGTCCGCGGTAAAATCGCCGCCGAAGCGATCGTTGAGATTTTGTGCGACGCGATGCCTGACGGTATAATCGCCCTGCGCGGATGTATAGCCGTGCAACGTGACGCCGTCGGTTTCTTTTATAAGCCTGACAAGCGCGTCGGTCACGCCGTCCGGCGCGGGGACGCAGGGATTTCCCAATGAAAAATCGAATACGCTGTCCGCGCCGAGCTCTGCGGCGCGCGCTTTCCCGTATTCGTACAATTCTCTTATCGACGAGCGTTTGTCGCCCCATTTATACATTTGTCCGTTTGTCATAAGCTACCGATATTTATTGATAGAACTATTATAGCATTTTAAAATAGATTGCGCAAATAAATTAAATTTTTCAAGCATTTAGCGGAATACATGTTTTATCATGCTTTTTGAGAAGATGAAATAGGGTTTTGGAGGTTTATGCTTTGATTTTTTATATGATGGGAGTATGATTTAAACGGATGAAGGCTTTATGTGATTTTACGGCGCGCGTTAATATTGCGGCTGCGTTCCGGTAGGGCCGGTGCTGCGGGCTATACCAAATATCTGACAGAGAC
>CANDBZ010000070.1 GCA_947383095.1 uncultured Clostridia bacterium
AGTTCAGACGTGTGCTCTTCCGATCTCCGTGTAATGTCCGAGCTCGTGCACGATGATCATTATCATGAGCGCGAGCAACGCCACGATCACATAGCCGATATATTTAAAAACTTCGCCTGCCGTCACCGACAATATACCTATAAGCACTTATCTTGCTCCTATCACTGCATAAGTATATTTGCGCGCTTGCTCATCTATGCCAAGTATCTCGTCGAGTTCTACGTCGCCGACGGACGCAAATCTGTCGAGCACTGCGGCAAGAATGTCGGCGATCTCGTTAAACCTTATATTTCCCTTTATAAATTCCTCAACCAGAACCTCGTCGGCGGCGGATATGGCAATACACGCGCCCTCGCCGCGCCTCGCCGCGTCTACGGCGATCTTAAGGCAGGGATATCTGCCGTAATCGGGGGCAGAAAAGGACAGCTCGCCGATTTTTGCAAGGTCAAGCCTTGCAACGGATCTATCGCCGTGATGCGGATAAGAAAGCGCCGTGTCTATTGCAAGCTTCATATCCGGCACGGACAGTATCGCCTTCATACCGTTATCGCTGAATTCAACAAGCGAATGCACTATGCTTTCGCGATGCATGAGCACGTCGACCGCGTCCGCTCCTACCTCGAACAGGCGCATCGCCTCTATTACCTCAAGCCCCTTGTTGAAAAGCGTAGCAGAGTCTATTGTCACCTTTTTTCCCATTTTCCATACGGGATGGCGCAACGCCTCCTCTGCGGTGACGTTAGACATCTCGCTCAACGGCAAATTTCTCAACGCGCCGCCGCTCGCCGTGAGAATAAGGCGGCTGACATGAGACTTTTCTTCCCCGCGCAAGCATCCGAAGATAGCGGAATGCTCCGTATCGAGAGGCAATATCTTGCCTCCGTATTTTCTTTCCAACGCCTTAAGATGTCTGCCGGCGCAAACTATGGTTTCTTTGTTAGCTATGGCAAGCGTGCCGCCGCGTTTTAACGCAGCGACCGCGCTACTCAACCCCGCGATGCCGCTCACCGCAAGCACGATGATATCCGCAGGGAGCGACGCAAGCTCCTCGAGCGAAGAGGCGCGCGCGCAAGCGACGTCCGGTTGTTTTTCCTGCGGAAAATAATAATAATCGGGCTTAAAAGCTTCAATCTGACGGGCAAGCAGTTCACTGTTGGAGTAAGCGGAAAGACCTATCGCTTTAAAACGGTCGGGATTTTGCGCTATGACCTCCAACGTCTGTCTGCCGACGGAGCCGGTACTGCCCAATACTACGATACTTTTCATTTTTATTTCCTGTCAGACCCCGTAAATGCAAGGGAAAGCAATAAGCAGCACTACAAGACAGTACATTACGCTGTCTATTCTGTCCATAAATCCGCCGTGCCCGGGCAACGCCTTGCCGAAGTCCTTGATAAACAATTCTCTTTTTATCCTCGATGCGGCGAGGTCGCCCAATTCCGAAACTACGCCGCATATCGCGCCCAATGCCATATAGATAAAAGCGGTTTTCCACTCCCATCCGTCTACGTCATGGCTCACAAACGGAGTAAATATCGCGTCAAAAGTACCGTATACATCGCTCACCATTTCAAATATCGCCCAAAAAACCAAGGACACGATAATGCTTCCGATAATGCCGCCGATCGCCCCCGCCACGGTCTTTTTGGGACTTATGGACGGGCAGAGCTTTTTGCCGCCGATAAGAGAACCCACGAAATACGCAAACATGTCGCTGCCTATTATGGGCACGAATATCGCAAACAGTATAGCGAAAAAGGCGCAATATTTGCCCGATAACACCCATGCCGCCCCAAGAAAAAGCATGGGATATATGATCATAAATATGCTTGCAAACAGATTGCTCAATCTGCTTCTCTGCTCCGAAGGCGGTATTTCCTCTTTTACTCCTGACACCATCGCAAAAACCGCCGGGTCTTCTACGTCTACCTCGTCCTCTTCTTTGTTTCTATCGGGTTCAAAGGTGAAGATGACCAACGCCAACATCACGCTTACCAGCGTGACGATCAAAAGTCCGTACACCCCGCCGGAATTAGCCTTGAGCTGCATTGCCAAATAAACGGGATACGAAGCGACAAGCATTACGATAAATGGCAAAGGAGAAAAATTATAGCCGCTGTTGCGCAGACATTTATACATCTCGATCGAAGCTCCCGCCATAAAGATCCAGACCAAAACCTCTATAAATATCGGACTGATAAAATACCCGCAGCACATGAAGGCCGCAAGCACTGCGATCAAAACAACGCTTGTCAGCGTTCTGCCCATAAATTTGTTCAATTTGCTTTTCATAATTTATCTACCGAATTTTCTGTTGCGTTTTTCAAATTCATCTATGATCACGTCCACATCGCTCTCGGTCATATCAGGCCAATATTTGTCAAGAAAAACGAGCTCGCTGTATGCTGCTTCATATAACATAAAATTTGACAAACGTTTTTCTCCGCCCGTACGCACAATCAGATCGAGCGGCGGCAGCGCCGCGCTTGCAAGTCCGCTTTCAAATGCCTCCAACGTAAACGCGCCGTGGTCGTACGCATGCTTTGCGGCGGCGACGATATCGTCGCGCGCGCCGTAATTCAGCGCGATATTGAGCGTCATGCTTTTATTGCTTGCGGTTTTACTTTCGATATATTCGACGGATCGAGCGACCTCCTCCGGCAAAGCGTCTATGTCTCCCATATAAAGGACGCGCATACTGCCGTCATAGGATAGATTAAACTTGCGCACGACGTCGAATATTGCGTTGATTTCCTCGTCGGGACGGCGGATATTTTCCGTGGAAAACGCATAAACGGAAACGACGTCCACACCGCGTGCTGCGCACCGACCGAGCACGCGCTTCAGAGCGTCCAGCCCGTACGAATATCCCTCGTGCCGCGGCAGGCGGCGTTCTGCCGCCCATCTGCCGTTCCCGTCCATGATAAAGCCGATGTGAGACGGTATCATCAGATTGACAAGATCTCCTGCTCTTTATCCTTGAAAAGCTTATCCACTTCGTCCGTATTGGATGCCAGCGCCTTATCAATATCGACTGTGAAGCGCTTGAGGTCGTCCTCCGTTATCGTGGAAGCCTTTTGCAGCTTTTTAAGCTCGTCGATAGCGTCGCGGCGCGCGTTGCGCATGACGACCTTGCTTTCTTCGACATAGTTTTTAGCCTCTTTGACCGTGCTGCGACGGCGTTCCTCCGTAAGCTCCGGAAAGACGAGGCGTATGACCTGCCCGTCGTTGTTGGGCGTGAGCCCTATATTGGCGGCGAGGATCGCCTTTTCTATCGTCTTAAGCTGCGATTTGTCCCAGGGCGCAATCACAAGCAGGCGCGCCTCCGGCACAGACACGTTCGCCATATTGTTGACGGGAGTGGGCGTGCCGTAATAATCGACAACCACTTTATCGAGGAGATGCGGATTTGCCCTGCCGGCGCGTATCGCGCGCAGGTCGCCCTTAAAGTTGTTCAAAACCTTTTCAACTCTCTCGTTAAACTCTTCAAAAATGAGATCCACTTCTTCAATGTTGTACGACATAAATGCCTCCGATATTATAATAATTGAATTATAACAAAGTATTATATATAAATCAAGTCAAAAATTAAAGGCTTGCCGCGCCCGAAACTCATCGGTTATAAACTAAAGGTCGCAAACAAGCCCCGCGCTTCGAGATCACAAGACAAAACCGTTAACATCTTTATTCAACTTAAAAACGTCCGTGCGACAGGCGACGGACGTTTTATAAAGCGGTATCTGCTTTCACTTCCCGATGTAAGTGCCTATGGGCTTGCCGAGCACGGCGTTTTTAATGCTGTCGGGCTCCATAAGGCTGAACGCGATAATAGGCACGTTGTTGTCCATGCACATTGTGATCGCGGTAGTGTCCATAGCTTTGAGTCCCAAGGATATGACCTGCATATAGCTCAATTTGTCAAACTTCTTTGCGTTTTTATTTACTTTGGGGTCGCTGTCATACACGCCGTCGACGTTCTTTGCAAGCAAAAGCGCATCCGCTCCGATTTCGCAGGAGCGCAACGCCGCGCCCGTATCCGTGGAGAAATATGGATTGCCCGTGCCGCAGGCGAAGATGACTATTCTCCCCTTTTCAAAATGGCGGACGGCTTTTCTCAAGATATACGGCTCCGCTACCTTTGTGATAGTAAGCGCCGTCTGCACGCGCACAGGGATGTCGTGCTGCTCGAGCCTGTCCTGTATTGCGAGCGCGTTCATGACCGTCGCGAGCATTCCCATATGGTCGGCGGTGGAGCGGTTCATCTTTTCGTCCGCCTGTCTGCCGCGCCAGAAATTGCCTCCGCCGATGACTATGCCTATTTCGACGCCGAGCTTTCTTATATCCGCGATCTCGCTGCAAACATAGTCGAGCTTGTTCATGTCGATACCCATACCGCTCTCGCCGGCAAGAGCCTCGCCCGACAGCTTTATGATAACTCTTTTATACTTCACGTCTTCGTGCAAGACCTGCGCGCTTTCCGCCATAATTCACCTCAAATCGTAATTCTAAACAAGTATTTTCCTTTCAGTATGCGATTATTCGCACAACGCCGATAAAAAAGGGAAACGCAAACGCGTTTCCCTCCATCGTTATTTTTTCAATCCCGCTTGCGCCATGACCTCGCCGACGAAGTCATCTTCTCTCTTTTGCAAGCCCTCGCCCATTGCATAGCGTGTGAAACGGATGATTTTCACGCCGCCGTTTTGCTTGAGATATTGCTCGATAGTCACGTCGCCGTTCTTGACGAAAGGCTGCTCCGTAAGGCAAACCTCTTTGAAGAACTTGTTCACTCTGCCGACGAGCATCTTTTCTATGATCGCCTCGGGCTTCGGATTTGGCTCGTTGAGAGCCTGCGCCTTAAGAATTTCCTTCTCATGCTCGACCTCTGCTGCGGGGACCTCGTCTCTAGTCACGTATTGCGCGTTTGCCGCCGCTATCTGCAAAGCCACGTCGTGGATGACCTCCGCGCTTGCGCCGCTGGTCGCCTCGACCATGACGCCGATCTTGCCGCCCATGTGAATATACGTGTCGACGGCGGTGTCCTTCGTCTCATACACCGTAAAGCGACGTATCGAAAGCTTTTCGCCCATCTTCATGACGTACTCGTTGGTCACGGGCTGCATCGCTGCGACGACCTCTTCTACCGTGATGTTCGCATTGTCGAGGATATAGTCGGCAACCTGCGCGACATACTCTTTAAAGACGTCTCCGCCCGCGACGAAATCGGACTCGCAGTTGACCTCGACAAGCACGAACTTGCCGTTTTTGTTTGCGGCGAAAACGATACCCTCCGCCGCGATGCGCGCTTCCTTCTTGGCGGCTTGCGCCATGCCCTTTTCACGCAAAAAATCTATAGCCGCTTCCATGTCTCCGTCCGTTGCGACGAGAGCCTTTTTGCAGTCCATCATGCCAACGCCGGTGCGTTGACGCAATTCCATAACGTCCTTGCTTGTAAATGCCATAATTTATATACTCCTATTATTTGAGATTTTGTTTGCGGCGCAAATCGCGCCGCGCGGATGTCAGTTTTCCTCCGCCTCTTTCTCCGCAATGGCTTTTTCAAGAGCCTCTTCGGGAGTGAGGGGTTGAGCGGGCTCCTCGACGACGGGTTGCTCGACAACCTCTTCCACCGTCTCGGGCTTGACCTCCTCAACGGGCTCCGTCTTGGCGACGGTAAAGGATTCGCCCTGCTTCGCCTCGATGACTGCGTCCGCCATCAATGAAGCGAACAGCTGTATTGCGCGGATAGCGTCGTCGTTGCCGGGAATGACGTAATCGACAAGATCGGGATCGCAGTTGGTGTCGACGACGGCTACGATGGGGATATTGAGCTTGCGCGCTTCTCTGACTGCGTTCTCCTCTTTCTTGAGGTCAACCACAAACAGACATCCGGGAAGATTGCGCATGTTCTTGATGCCGCCGAGGTTCTTTTCCAGATCGTCGCGTTCTTTCTTGAGAGACGCAACCTCTTTCTTGGGAAGAAGCTCGAATTCGCCGACGATCTCCATTTGATTTATCTTGTTCAAGCGATCGATCCTAGTGCGGATGGTCTTGAAGTTGGTAAGCGTGCCGCCCAGCCATCTCTGGTTGATATAAAACATATCGCAGCGCTGCGCTTCCTGCTTTATCGCCTCCTGCGCCTGCTTTTTCGTGCCGACAAAGAGCACGGATTTTCCCTCCGCCGCAACGCTCTTGACAAATTGATAAGCGGCTTCGACGTGATCGACGGAAATCTGCAGATCGATGATGTGGATATCGTTTCTCGTCGAGTAGATATACTTGCTCATTTTCGGATTCCAACGCTTGGTTTGATGTCCGAAGTGTACGCCTGCTTCAAGCAGGGCTTTCATTGTTGTGACGGCCATTTTAGGTCCTCCTGATTTGTTTTTACCTCCTGCG
>CANDBZ010000071.1 GCA_947383095.1 uncultured Clostridia bacterium
CCACAAACAGCGTGAGGCACACGGCAATCAGGACGATCAAAGCGGTTGCAACAATCAGTTTTTTCTTCATACACTTAAACTCCGTAGTTATATCAAGTATAATAATATCAATAGTGTTTCCATTATACACGCGAAGTTATATACGCGCAAGCGTTTTTTGCAAAGGCGAGGATTATTAAACGCAAATTTAACTTTGATTTTCAAAACGAGGCATCGTAAACGCCTTTATTTCGCTGCGCATTATGAACGCACGCATGCCGATATAAGCGATAAACCGTAATAAATATCATCCGATTTCCCGAAATATATGCGATTAGAACATTCAAAACGCGCTCTGCCGTCATGCCGCACCAACGGTAAAGACGGCAAAAAAAATTGCGTTTACAAGTTTACGCGCAAATGATAAAATGATTATATACATATGTGAGGGAGATAAAACGTGGACGACATATTGTTGGAGCCTTTAAAAGCGTATAAGGAAATATACGAAAGACAATTTGACGAAAACGCCATAAACTATTTCGAAGGTCTGGTAAAAAAATCCGGCATAGACCGCGAGGGCAACCGCAAAACCGTTGCGGAACATAAAAAAGAAACCGCGACGGCGGCAGCGATCGACAAAAAGCTGTCAAGCCACAAGGCGCTGCGAGGATTTTTGATATTTCTCGCGGTAGCGGGCTTTATTTTGCTCGGCGTAGGGATATATCTTTTGGCGACGGGCGACCGTCTCGCGGGCCCGATACTGCTTTGCGTCGGCGCGGCGCTTGCCGTATCCACGATAGTAGTTTGCGTAAAAGTTTTAAGTCCGAAGATAAAGCGGCACGAGGCCGATCTGCAGTTGCACAGAGACAAAGCGAACGCCTTACTAAAGGAAGCCTGGTCGCAAATGCTTGCGCTCAACACGCTGTTTGAGAGCAACGCCACCAAAACGCTTATCGAAACGACCGTCCCGCTCATAAAGATAGACGACAACTTCGATATGCGCCGATACGACTATTTGAGCGGCAAATACGGCTTTGGCGACAACGGCGACAACGCCTCGTCTACGATCGCGGTACTCACGGGCGAGATACTTGGCAATCCCTTCGTCGTAGACCGCGAATTGGTTTGCAAAATGGGCACTGCGACGTATACGGGCAGCATAATCATCCATTGGACGACCACTTATCGGGACTCGAACGGCAATACGCGCACGCAATCTCACAGCCAGACTCTTACCGCCAGCGTCACAAAGCCCAAGCCCTATTACTCCAATCAGACAAGGCTTATATACGGCAACGAGGCGGCCCCCGACCTGACGTTTTCCCACGAGCCTACTCATGCCGAGGACATGTCCGACAAAAAACTTGAAAGCACCGTGAAGTCAGGCGCCAAGCGCATACGAAAAATGCAAAGCAAGCAAATGAAAAGCGGCGGTTCGACGTTTACGGAAATGGGCAACTCGGAATTTGACGTGCTCTTCAACGCCACCGACCGCAACAACGAGGTGCAGTTCAGATTGCTGTTTACGCCTCTTGCGCAAAAGAACATGCTTGCGCTCATGAAGGACGACTATGCCTATGGCGACGACTTTTATTTCACGAAAAACGGCTGCCTCAACTTCATCTCCTCCGAGCATTCTCAAAATTGGGATCTGGATACCTATTATACGAGATATCAGTCCTACGACATCGACGACTCGCTTGACAAATTCTTATCCTTCAACCGCAATTATTTCAAATCGCTGTATTTCGAGCTTGCGCCGCTGCTGTGCATCCCACTCTATCAGCAGCACAAGCCCAAAGAATATATCTATATGAACAGCTATCCGCGCAATTATACGAGCTACGAGGCGGAATATACCGTGAACAAGCTCGGTCAGGATTATTTCAAATCGCCGTATTCCGCGACAAATTCAATTCTCAAAACGTCGTTTATCAACAAGGACGGCAAATCGGACAACGTCAGAGTCACGGCATATTCATACAAGGCGGAAGACCGCGTGGATTTCGTATCGGTTTTCGGCGGAGACGGGCGTATGCACGCCGTGCCCGTGCATTGGACGGAGTATATCCCGATATCGCAGGACAGCGACGTGAAGATGAAACAGCTCGATATGACGGACAAGCAATTCAACGATAAACTCAACGACAGCGACTTCAAAGCCGCGCTCGACAGGCACAGCGCTGCGCGCGTCTTCGCGCACAGCATACTTTGCTGCCTGGCAAAGCCGGTCGATCTATCGTTTGACAGCGAGATAGATAAAGTATTACAATAATAAAAACAATAAAATTTCGGAGGAAAAAATATGGCCAACGAGCTTGATGAACTCACGGGTCCGTCCATGGACGCGGGCAACGACGTCAAAGTCATCGCAAAGCAACTCCCCGTCACAGTAGGCGCGGGGTCGAAGGTATTCGACGTTATATGGTGGTTCTTGCCGCCCGTTATCGGAGGCGTGATCTGGAGCATCATGAAAGTCAAAGCAAAAAATTACTTCCAGCAGCTCCAGCAAAAGCTGCAGCACGACGCGTCGCAAATCGACAACTATCTCGAGCAACGCGTGCAGATCCTCAAAAACTGCGCAAAGCTCGTCGACAAAGCCATCGACCTTGACAAGGATACGTTTGCAACCGTAGCGGCATATCGCGGCGGCGTCGATCCCAAAGCGGACGCGGCGCGCGTGGAATGCGCGAATAAGCTCGAAGAAATAGGCAGATCCATCAATCTTGCGTTTGAAAACTACCCCGAGCTCCGCGCGCATCAGGAGCTTGCCGACGCAATGCAGCAAAACTCATATCTGCAAAGAGAGATCACAGCGGCGCGCGAAGTGTACAACGACACCGTAAACACATGGAACAGAGAGATATTCTCCTGGCCGACAAAGCAGATCGTCGCGGCAAAGGCGGGTTATACGACGCGTATCCCGTTTGCGGTCGACTCCGCCACAAAGGAAGCGGCAAGAGGCGACTTCTTCTGATTTAGCAAATAAAAAGCCGCGGACATGCTCCGCGGCTTTTTTCTTTCGATACTTTTATTCTGCTCCGAAAATCAGATTCAACGCCTGCAAAGGGTCGTCCGTCTCGCAGACGCCTACGCTTATATAATAGTCGTGATCCCCTGCGTTGAAAAACATCTTGAAGCCTCCCGGTGGCTCGTTGTAGACCTCGGACTTCGCATACTTCACCGTGCTGCCGCGCCAAACAAACGTGTTTTTAAACAAGTGGTAAATCGAAAAAGACGAAAACGCCGTGCCCTTGGGCATGATCATCGCCTCTATCTCGCCGCACTGCTGCGCGTAGCCTAACACCTGTATCGCGGCAACCGAGCCGTCCGCCTTCGAAGTGAGCGCCGCCGCGATCATATCCGTACCCAAGGACGCGGGCAGCAAAACGTTTTCTCCGAAAATATCGCGCACCTCGGACGCGTCCAGAAGCGCGACGCCGAAGTCGCCCGCGTCAAGATATTTGATATCGTCTTCGCCGTCGGCTTGCCCGCTACGAGGCACGAGAGCGACCGGCAGCGCTATGCACAAGGCCAAGATCGCAACGCACAGCGATGAGATCGCCGCAAACAACCTCGCCTTTCGTTTTTTAGGCTTACTGCGCGCAGGCGCAATATCCTCGCGGCCGTTTAGCTTTTCAAACGCCGTGTCCTTCCCCAATTTTGTGGAAGAGACGTATTTTTCCATCAATTCGTCAAACTGTTTGTCGTCCATAATCTTCTCTGCCGCCTGCAAACGCATGCACCGAAGTATCCTCAAGGTGCAGTTGTTGTTCCAACGATTGTTTGACGATTTGCATCGCTTCCTTGCGCTGTCTTCCGACGGTGGATTTTGTCATTCCCAGAATCTTCGCCATCTCCCGGACGGTTTTTTCTTCAAAATAAACCATCTGAATGATAGACTTCTGCAAGTCGGTAAGCAACTCCATAGCCTTATTCACGGCAATCTGCGTGTCTATCTCCTCGATCAGCAATTCTTCGCTGAAGTTGCCGACGACGCCGTAGTCGACGTATGAAAGATAGTCCACAATACATCTTTGCTCGTGCCGCACGCGATAGTATCTGTTTATCGCCATCCTTTCGATGACCTTGCACAGATAACTGAACCCGTTCTGAATGAAGTTGTAGCCGTCCGCGATTCTGAAAATATCCGCCCAGAAATCCTGTTCAAGCTCCTTGGCTTGTTCATCGTCCCGCAAATACTTGAGGGCGATATGCCTTGTTGTCGCGCCTATCAGGTCGTACAGCCTATCAAGGTACGATTTATCCCCTCTTTTGATGCCAAGCAGACAATCGTTGATAGCAGACTTCTTTTGTTTCTCCATTAGCTTTCTCTTTAGTACGCTTTCGCGCTTTGATATATTATAAATACTGATTGCGGAATTATCAACACTTAATTGCAAATTTTTTGCGCGCAAAGTTACCGAGGCGCCGTTTATTTATTGCAAATCGTATCGGATAACCTGAAAGTTAGCAACCCTATAAGCTTATGCGAATGAAAATCATTCGCAAAATGCCGTTGCGGATTTAGCTATTCCGCTGCCTTGTTCACATAGACTTAAACAAAAAAGCCCGTTCTTTTGTCCCATTTACGTCGCGGCTTTTTACATATTACGCTACGATCGCAACCTGCGTTTTGACCGCACGATATCATCCGCGTAGTCTACGCGCGCTGCCTTATAGTTGACAGAAAACCGCTTTTAACAAGCGGTTTTCTGCGTATAAACATTAAATTAAGTTATCTTGCGGTCGATTTCACTTCTTGTTTTTGCATCTGCCCAACGTCACATTGTCGCTTGCTCTGTCGCGTAGACACTCGATAGGATTGGGTTGATGCTCGGCTCTATAGTCGCAACCTTTATTGTCGATATGAGCGCGTATGACCGCATGGCTCGGCACCATTTTTTCGTCCGCGGTGTTAACGTGTCTGTTATATCTGAAGAAGTCCGCGTCGTCCGGCAAGCCGCTGACGTTTATATATCCCTCGCGCAAAGACGTGTTTTCCACCGTCTCGGCAATTATGCGACGAATATACGCTTCCTGTGGCGAAAAATGCAAAAGCTCCGGGAAGTTGCCGTCGGGTATGACCTCCTGCCACTCCTTCTTACCGTACTTTTTAAGCGCTTCGGCGGCAATATGCAAATGCGTGATTTCCTGCCTCAAGCATTGCTCCCACACCTTTTTGACGTTCTTGTCCGTCTCGTCCTTCCAGCAGGAATAATAAAGATAGCACTCCGTGTACTCGTGATTGAGCCAGCACTCCAGCCAACCCTCGTTGACGTCCATGAGCGAGCCGTATTGCGTGACGTGCTGCTCTTCAACCATCGCTATTTCCTGATAAAGACGTCTGCCGAGGTCGGTCTCGTAAAACGCGCATTGATTCATATAATAATTCATCGTCTGCTGCTCCGCCGCCGTGATGATCGCAACGTCGAGCTTTGTAATAGGCGCGGCTTTTTTAAAGTTGGTGGGCTTACGCACGTCGTCATAGGGATATCTGTGGTGCGCGATAGTCGGTCTTGCGGGCGTGATTTCCGTATATCCGTTGACAAGCCGCTCGGCATGTATGCCCTTTTCCATATCCAGCAGATCGGCATATCTGTATAGGTGGTCAAAGTCCTCGAGCAAGGCGAAATCGAGCGCTGCTTTCACGTTCATATCGGGCTCGCGTTGCGCGAGAATGGCGGTAAGCTCTACCGCAAGCTGCTCATATCCTATAGTAGTCTCGAGCACGCTTTCGTCTTTGGGCTTCAGGCAAGCGATCTTTTTTTGCTGCTGCTGTTCGTTTTTGCGCACGTACTCGAGCTGCCTGCGCAAATCGTTGTCCTTGCAGTGACGGAAAAATTGATGCGAATACCACACCGCCTCATATTCCGTACCGTTCATAAGAATGATGCGCGTCTTCGTAAAAGCGTCCGTGTCGTTTTTTGAATAGCTTTCCGGATAAATCGTCTTCCAGTCGTAAAACAGCTTTTCCGATTTTTCCGGCGCTTCATTGAAAGGGTTAAATGCCATAATAAATGCTCCTATATTTGAGATAGATCGGAAGAGCACACGTCTGAACTCCAGTCACCAACAATGATCTC
>CANDBZ010000072.1 GCA_947383095.1 uncultured Clostridia bacterium
ATTTCGGCTTGATGATCACGCCCGACGGCCCCAAGGTGATAGAATACAACTGCCGCTTCGGCGACCCCGAAACGCAAGTGGTTTTGCCATTGCTAAAGACGGATCTGCTCACCGTCATGCGCGCGGTCACGGACGGACGTTTGGATGAGGTGGACGTAGAATTTGAAAAAAAATACGCGTGTTGCGTGATAATGGCGTCGCAGGGATATCCCGCGCATTACGAAAAGGGATTTGAAATAAGCATTCCCGATACGCTCGCAGACAAAGTTTTTATCGCGGGCGCGGCGGTCAAGGACGGCAGTCTCGTCACGAACGGCGGCAGAGTGCTCGGCGTGACGGAAGTCGCGGACAGCCTTGAAGCCGCGGTTTCAAACGCGTACGGCGACGTCGAACGGATAAGCTTTAAAAATGCGTTTTATCGCAAGGACATAGGACAAAGGGCATTGCATGCCGCGGAGGCTGAATAATGGTTTTCAGGACTTTTGTTGAAAAGAAAAAAGAGCTTGCAAACGAAGCGAAGTCGCTTTTGAACGACGCGCGCGTTTTGCTTGGCATAAAAGAGCTCGAAAACGTGAGAATTTTCAACCGCTACGACGCGGAAAATATCTCCGAAAATCTGTTTGAATACGCGAAAAAAACAGTGTTTTCCGAGCCGCAGCTGGATATCGTGAGCGACTGCGTAGACGCGGACGGCGCAAGTGTATTCGCAGTGGAATATTTGCCGGGACAGTTCGATCAACGCGCGGACTCCGCCGCGCAGTGCATACAGATCATCTCACAGGGCGAACGCCCGACCGTGCGCACCGCAAAGGTGTATCTGCTCTATGGAGATTTGACCGAAGAGCAGGTCGCGGAGATAAAAAAATACGTCATAAATCCCGTAGAGGCGAGAGAAGCGACGATGGATATGCCCGCGACCCTGAAGACCGAATACGCCGTGCCTACGGAGGTCGCCACGCTTGACGGCTTTATCTCCCTCGACTGCGACGGCTTGGTAAAATTCGTCAAGGACTATGCGCTTGCCATGGACGTCGACGATATCGCTTTTTGTCAGCAGTATTTCAAGAACGAAAACAGAGAGCCTACGATCACGGAGATCCGCATGATCGACACGTATTGGTCGGATCACTGCCGTCATACTACCTTCCTCACCACGATAGACAGCGTGAAATTCGAAGACGAACTTCTTGAGCGCGCCTGGAACGACTATATCGAAACGAGGAAACAGCTTGGCAGGACAAAGCCCGTATGCCTTATGGATATTGCGACTCTCGCAGTGAAGTATCTAAAAAAGCAGGGCAAGCTCGATAAGCTGGACGAATCCGAGGAGATAAACACCTGCACGGTGAAAATAGATATAGACGTGGACGGCGAGCCGCAGAAGTGGCTGCTGCTTTTCAAAAACGAGACGCACAACCATCCCACGGAAATCGAACCCTTCGGCGGCGCGGCAACGTGTATAGGCGGCGCGATAAGGGATCCGCTCTCGGGCAGATCGTACGTGTACGGCGCGATGCGCGTGACGGGCGCGGCAGATCCGTTAAAGCCCGTGAGCGAGACGATAAAGGGCAAGCTGCCGCAAAGAAAAATCGTGACGACGGCTGCCGCAGGATATTCTTCGTACGGCAACCAAATAGGGCTCGCGACGGGTATAGTTGACGAGATCTATCACGAGGGATACGCCGCAAAACGCATGGAAATAGGCGCGGTTATAGCGGCGGCTCCTCAAGAGAACGTTCGCAGAGAAAGACCGATTGCGGGGGACGTAGTCATTCTTTTGGGCGGCAGCACCGGTCGCGACGGCTGCGGAGGCGCGACGGGCTCGAGCAAGTCGCATACGCTGCAATCTCTCGAGACCTGCGGCGCGGAGGTGCAAAAGGGCAACGCTCCCGAGGAGAGAAAGCTGCAAAGGCTTTTCCGCAATCCCGTTGCTTGCAGAATGATAAAAAGGTGCAACGATTTCGGCGCGGGAGGCGTGTCCGTCGCCATAGGCGAATTGGCGGACGGGCTTGAGATCGACCTCAACGCCGTGCCTAAAAAATACGAGGGACTTGACGGAACCGAGCTCGCCATAAGCGAATCGCAGGAGCGCATGGCGGTGGTCGTGGATAAAGCGGACGTAGCGGCGTTTTTGAAGCTTGCCGAGGAGGAAAATCTGCAGGCATGTCCCGTTGCCGTCGTACGTGAGGAGCCGAGGCTCGTCATGAATTGGAACGGCAAAAAGATCGTCGACATAAGCAGAGAGTTCCTTAACTCAAACGGCGCGGAAAAGCATATAAGCGTTACGCCTGCAAAAGCGGTTTATAAACCGCGCAAAATCACGGGCGGTTTTGTCGAAAATTACAGAGAAATCGCGCGGGACCTGAACGTTTGCTCAAAGCGCGGGCTTGCGGAAACGTTTGACTCCACTATAGGAGCGGGCACGGTGCTTATGCCGTTCGGCGGCAAACGCCAGCGTACGCCGATACAGGCTATGGTGCAAAAGATTTCCGTAGAAAAGAAGCATACGGACGATTGCTCGCTTATGGCGTGGGGTTACGATCCGTTTATATCGGAAGCAAGCCCTTATCACGGCGCATACCTTGCCGTGGTGGAATCCGTTTCAAAGCTTATTGCCACGGGAGCGGAGTTTAAGGACGTATACTTAACTTTTCAGGAATATTTTGAGCACCCGGGCAGGGACGGCAAACGTTGGGGCAAGCCGCTTGCGGCGTTGCTCGGCGCGTTCGAGGCTCAAAAAAATCTCGGGATAGGCGCGATAGGCGGTAAGGACTCCATGAGCGGCACTTTTGAAGACCTCGACGTGCCGCCGACGCTTGTGTCTTTTGCCGTGACAACGGAAAAGGCGGACAATATCATATCTCCGGAGTTTAAAAAAGTCGGGGATAAGGTGGTATTGTTTGCGCCCGAATACGATGAAAACGGTTTGCCCGTAACGGCTTCGCTTCTCAAATTATTCGATAAGATAGCTTCGCTTGTCCGCGACGGCAAGGTTGCGGCGTGCTATACGCCTGCAATCGGCGGCATAGCGGAGGCGGTTTTCAAAATGTGCCTTGGCAACGGCTTTGGCTTCGAGTTTGCGGACGGAGTAAAGACGGAGGATATTTTTGCTAATAAATACGGCGCGTTTATCGTAGAACTGACAGAGGATTGCGACGAAGGCGCGGCTTTAGGCAAGGTCGTAAATGAATACACGCTTTCTCTCGGCGGCGAAAGCGTGGATATTTCATCTTTGGAAAAGGATTACGAGGATAAGCTGGAAAGCGTATATGCATGTAATACCGAGCAGCGTCAAAGCTCCATGCAAACATTCTCGTTCGACTGCAAACAGCGCGTTGCGCCTGCGATCAAGGTTGCAAGGCCGAGGGTGCTCATTCCAGCTTTTCCGGGGACGAATTGCGAATACGACAGCGCAAAGGCGATGAGCGACGCGGGCGCGGAGCCGCAGGTTATCGTTATAAACAATCTTTCCGCAAGCGGAATCGCACGCAGTGTGGAAAGATTTGCCGAGGAGCTTAAGACATCGCAAATGGTGTTCATACCGGGCGGCTTTTCGGGCGGCGACGAGCCTGACGGAAGCGGCAAATTTATCACGGCGTTCTTCCGCAACGCCGCCGTCAAAGAGGGCGTTACGCAGCTTTTGGATAACAGAGACGGGCTTATGCTCGGCATTTGCAACGGTTTTCAGGCGCTAATTAAGCTAGGGCTTGTGCCGTATGGTAAGATCATCGACACTGACGAGAATTGTCCCACGCTGACGTACAATTCCATATCCCGCCACCAATCCAAGATAGTACGCACGCGTATAGCCTCCAACAAGTCTCCGTGGCTTGCCGCAACGGAGGTGGGCGAGGTGTACAACGTTGCCGTTTCTCACGGCGAGGGCAGATTTTTTGCCGATGAAAAGCTTATTCTCGAGCTTGCGAAAAACGGACAGATCGCCACTCAATATGTGGATTTCAATGATAACGCCACCTGCGAGATACAGTTCAACCCAAACAACTCCGCATATGCGGTGGAGGGTATCACGTCGTTTGACGGCAGGGTGTTCGGCAAAATGGGGCATTCCGAGCGTATCGGCAAAGGACTGTATAAAAACGTGCCGGGCGAATACGATATGAAGATTTTCCAATCTGCCGTTAAATATTTCAAATAAAGAGGTCGAGTATGCAGTTGATAGACGGAAAGCTTGTAGCGGCAAAGATGAGAGCGGAAATAGCGTCCGAGGTCGCGCGTCTGCGTGAAAAGGGCATGAAAAAGCAAGTAGGTCTTGCCGTGATTTTTGTCGGCGACGATCCCGCCTCGCAGGTTTACGTGCGCAATAAGATAAAGGCGTGCGAAGAGGTGGGTATAAATTCGTATCTTTGCAAGCTGCCGCAGGATAGCTCCTTCGAGGACGTTGCGGCGACTACTGACAAATTGAACCGCGACGAAAACGTGTCCGGCATAATTTTGCAGCTGCCGATACCCCGTCATCTCGATGAAAATAAGCTTATAGATCTGATCGTCCCTCAAAAGGACGTTGACGGATGCACCGCGGCGCAGAAAGGCAGGCTTTGGACGGGGCGTGACAGCCTTGTGGCGTGCACGCCGTACGGAGTAATGAAGCTTTTGGATTTTTACGGTATTCCGCTCGAGGGAAAAAACTCCGTAGTCGTGGGACGTTCCAATCTTGTCGGAAAGCCTATGGCGCAGCTTTTGCTCGACAGAAACTGTACGGTGACGGTGTGTCATTCCCGCACGAAAGACCTTGCGGAGATAACGAGGTCGGCGGATATCGTAGTGGTGGCGATAGGCAAGGCTAAATTCCTCAAGGCGGACATGGTGTCGGAGGGCGCGGTAGTCATAGACGTCGGCATGGACAGGGACGAAAACGGCAAGCTTTGCGGCGACGTGGACTTTGACGAAGTTTCCTCCAAGTGTTCTTATATAACGCCGGTGCCGGGAGGCGTAGGGCCTATGACGGTCACGATGCTCATCGCAAATACTCTTGAAGCTTATAAGAAGAGCGAAGGGGTATTATAAGTTTTAACATAAAATAAACGGGCGTTTATACGCCCGTTTTTCATATATAAACTATTGTTTATGATTTTTTCGTTTCGTTTACAAACTCTTCGATAAGGTCAAACGCCTTTTCTATCACGTCCAGCGAATAGGCGTAGCTTATGCGGATAAAGTCCTTGCCGCTTTTGCCGAAAGCGCCTCCGGGCACTACCGCTACGTTTTTGGAATCGAGCAAGGCATAGGCAAATTCTTCGCCGTCCATGCCCGTCGATCTTACGCTCGGAAACACGTAAAACGCGCCGCGGGGGACAAAACATTCAAGACCCATTTTGTCAAGCCTGTCCATGATATAATGCCTGCGCGCGTCGTATACGTCTCGCATTTCGTGCACCTCCTTGAAGCCGCTGTCAAGCGAGATCGTCAGCGCCTCGAGGGCGGTATATTGCGCGGCGGTCGGCGCGCACATGACGGTGTACTGATGTATCTTGTACATGACGTCTATGATTTCGCGCGGTGCGCAGACGTAACCGAGTCTCCATCCCGTCATGGCGAAATACTTCGAAAAGCCGCTTATGACGACGGTGCGTTCGCGCATGCCGTCAAGGGAAGCTATCGATGTGAACTTTGCGCCGTCGTAGACAAGCTCGCCGTAAATTTCGTCGCTCAACACAACGAGGTTGTTTTGCAGTATCACGGGCGCGATTTTTTTGAGGTCGTCCTCTTCCATTATCGCGCCGGTGGGGTTGTTGGGGTACGCCAGGATAAGCGCTTTGGTTTTGTCGGTTATCTTTTCGGTCAGATCCTCGGGCGTGAGCTTGAATTCGTTTTTGATTTTACAATCGATGGGTACGGGAACGCCGCCGCAGAGGGACACGAGGGGAGCGTAGCAGACAAAGCACGGCTCCGGTATTAGTATCTCGTCTCCCGCGGCGCAGACGGCGC
>CANDBZ010000073.1 GCA_947383095.1 uncultured Clostridia bacterium
CGTTGTAAAATATATCGTCGATTTTCTCAAGCACCCGCTTCACAAAGCGGTCTCTCAAGCCGCCGACGTAAGCGGCATCCTTATCGATATTCTCCACCGCTTCCTTAAGCGCAACAGCCATCCCCACAGCGCCTGGAGTGTTAGTAGTGCCGCCGCGATGCGCTCTTTCCTGCTCGCCGCCCGTGAGAAGCTTTTCTATGCGCATGCCGTTGCGCGCGTACAGCGCGCCCATACCCTTGGGACCGTAAAACTTGTGCGCCGACATCGAAAGCATATCCACGCCGAGCTCCTTGACGTTGAATTTCACCGCGCCCGTCGCCTGCACCGCGTCCGTATGAAATAGTACCCCGTGCTTATGCGCAACCTCGCATAGCTGTTTTATCGGCTGGATAGTGCCGATCTCGTTATTGGCGAACATTATGCTGACAAGCACCGTATCCTCTCTTATAGCGTCGTCCAGATCCTGCGGAGATACAAAGCCCTCGCCGTCGACGGGAAGATAAGTTACCTCGTATCCAAACTTCTCAAGCTGTTTGCACGTCGTATAGACCGCGGGATGCTCGATCACGGAAGTCACTATGTGCTTGCCCTTATCCTTCAGCTGCGCCGCAATACCCTTTATCGCCCAATTGTCGGACTCCGTACCGCAGGAGGTAAAATAAATTTCGCTCGCTTTTGCGCCGATACAGTCCGCAATAGTCTGCCGCGCTTCGGCAACGGCTTTTGCGCCGTCGCGCCCGAAAGCGTGCTGTGAATTCGCGTTGCCGAAAATCTCGGTAAAATAAGGCTTCATCGCCTCTAATGCTTTTTCGGACAGCGGCGTGGTCGCCGCATGGTCAAGATATATGTTTTTCATGATAGCCTCTGTGCTTTTATGCTCTTGCGTGTTATAAATTATTGCCAATTTCCCTTGATAAATTCATTTGCGGATCTGTCCGTTTCCCGTCACGACGTATTTGACGGAGGTCAATTCCTTGAGCGCTATAGGTCCGCGCGCATGCAGCTTTTGCGTGCTTATGCCCATCTCCGCGCCCAGACCGAGTTCGTATCCGTCCGTAAATCTCGTAGAGCTGTTTATATATACCGCCGCTGCGTCCACATATTTGGCAAAATAGCTTTGCGCGTTTTTGTCTTCACTCACGATAGCCTCGCTGTGACGGGTGCCGTATCTGTTGACGGTATCGACCGCCTCTTCTACGCCGTCGACGACCTTTATCGTCATGGTATAATCCAAAAACTCCGTGCCGTAGTCGCTCTCGCTCGCCTTACGCAGATCCGGCAAAATATCCACTGCGCGTTCGTCCGCCAAAACAGTTACGCCGTTTTGCCTCAACGCCTTGACAACTTTGGGTATAAACTCTTTCGCGATCCTCGAGTCTACAAGCAAATGCTCCGCGGCGTTGCATGTGGACGGCCTTTGACATTTTGCGTTTACGACTATTTCAATTGCCATTTCCTGATTTGCCGTAGCCTCCGCAAAGACGTGACAGTTTCCGCCCGCAGACGCGATAACAGGCATTTTTGCGTTTTCAAGCACGAAATTTTTAAGTCCCTCGCCGCCGCGCGGGATAACCACGTCGACAAACTCGTCATGCCCGAGCATGACCTTGCCTGCCTCTCGGGACGGGTCGTCGATAAAGCCTATCGCATCGGCTTCGAGACCTATGTCAGCTATCGCCTTTTGCATAACGGCAAATATCGCTCGATTGGTATTAAGCGCGTCCTTGCTGCCGCGCAGCACCGCGCCGTTACCTGACTTGAGACAAAGCGCCGCGGCGTCTACCGTCACGTTGGGACGCGCTTCGTATATGATGCCGACTACGCCCAAGGGCGCGCGCACACGCTTGACGTCCAATCCGTTTTCAAGGGTGCGGGCTTCCACGACTTCTCCCACGGGGTCGGGCAACAAAGCGACCTGCTTGAGTCCGTCGATCATATCCTCAAATCGCTTTGGAGTCAATGTCAGACGGTCTATAAATGCGTCGCTCTTGCCGTTTTGGACAGCCGAATTCACGTCGTCGGCATTTCCTTTCAAAATACCGTCGACGTTCGTTTTTTCCTTGAGCGCGTCCGCTATGGACAAAAGCATTGCGTTTTTCTGTTCCGCACCGTATCCGGCAAGAACGTACGACGCACGCTTCACGCTCTTCAAAATATCGACTACGTCTTTCATTTTACACTCCGCGTCGCTTATACACGATATGAACAAGCTTTCACACCAGTGTATTCTACAATGGGCAAAATGTGAAATCAGTTTCATATTTTGCCCATTTATGGTATAACACCAACTTTGAAAAATGTCAATACAAAGTTGAAAATATTTTATTTTGCTTGTAGGTTATTCTTCGTCTATGGTGAGATTGGCGTTGTGATAGACGTTTTGCACGTCGTCAAGCTCCTCGAGCCTGTCTATAAGCTTGATGATGTTCGCCTGCTGTTCCGCCGTGGGGTCGACATAGTTGTCGGGGATCATAGACGCTTCCGCAGACAATATCTTCACGCCAGCGCCCTCGAGGCTTTTGCGCACGTCGGCAAGAGCCGCCGTATCCGTATAAACTTCAAACACGTCCTCGTCGTCGGAGTTGATATCCTCCGCGCCTGCGTCGAGCGCATAGAGCATGAGGTCGTCCTCGCTCACGTCTTCTTTTGCGACTGTGATGACTCCCTTGCGCTTGAACATAAAGGAAACGCATCCAGTCGTGCCCATCGACCCGCCGAATTTGTCAAACAGGTGACGCACGTCGCCCGCCGTACGGTTTTTATTGTCGGTAAGCGCCTCGACTATAAGCGCGGCGCCACCTACGCCGTAGCCCTCGTAAGTCATTTCCTCATAATTGATGCTGCCCAATTCTCCGCTCGCTTTCTTTATGCTGCGAGTGATATTGTCGTTGGGCATATTATTGTCCTTCGCCTTTGCTATAACCTGTGCGAGCTTGCTGTTGGAATTGGGATCGGGACCGCCCTCCTTGACAGCGACCGCCAACTCACGGCCGATTTTAGTGAATATATTTGCTCTCGCAGCGTCGGTTTTGCCTTTTTTCTGTTGGATATTGTGCCATTTGCTGTGTCCGCTCATATTCTTTCTCCTATACTGTCCGATACATTGCAACCGCGGATGCAACCGCGACGTTCAATGATTCTATTTGATTTTTCATCGGCAAAGAGCACACTCTCTTCGCCGCGTTTATTAAGCATTTTCTTATTCCGTGCGCCTCGTTGCCCGCCACAAAAAGCACGTTGCCGTCCAAGCGCGATTTCAATATGTTTTCGCCGCCCATGTCCAGCGCGACGCTGTCTGTGCTTTGCACGAGCTCCGTCGCCAACGACTCGTCCGTCGCATGCAGCCGCAGCCTGAACAGCGAGCCGAGCGACGCTCTTATGACCTTGGGCGAAAACACGTCCGCGGTATCGAGCAAATACACGTCGCAAAAATCGCATGCCGCGGCGGTGCGAAGTATTGTCCCGAGGTTGCCGGGGTCGGAAACTCCGTCCAACAACAGCGCCTTGCCTTGAGGCATTGCAAAATCCGTATCGGGTATTTTGCAAACCGCGGCGATGCCGTACGGGCTTTCCGTGTCCGCAACGCTTCTTATGACCGCTTCGGAGACCGCAAATATATCCGCGCATCTATCCGCAAACATGTCGCGCGCCTCGTCGTATCTGTCCGTCGCGGCAAGCACGAAAACAGGCATTACGCCGCGCGGCATATCCCGCAGCAAATTGACGCCCTCCGCCAAAAACAAGCCCGTCTCCGCGCGGAATTTCCGCTGTGAAAGCGACCGCGCGAGCTTTACGAATTTGTTTTGCGTAGATGTGACGACGTCCATTGCTGCCTCCGCTTGGGCAATCAAGCCGCTTCAATGCAAAACGCGCCTATACCGCGCGTTTTGAAAAGCGTTTCTTTATTTTGCAAGAGCCTTTTTCGCGTCCTCGCAAAGCGAAGTGAACGCCTTGGGGTCGCAGATAGCGATTTCGCTCAAGACCTTTCTGTTGAGGTTGATACCCGCCACCTTCAAGCCGTGCATAAGCGTGGAATATGACATGCCGTTGAGGCGTGCCGCCGCGTTGATACGCGCGATCCAAAGCTGTCTGAAATCACGTTTCTTTTGCTTTCTGCCAACGTATGCGTATTGTCCGCTCTTGAGAAGCTGTTGCTTTGCAACGCGATAAAGGGAGTGCTTGCCGGCATAATATCCCTTTGCTTGTTTCATTATTTTTCTGCGCTTTTTTACTGCGTTTACTGCTCTTTTGATCCTCATAACGCGGCCTCCTTATTTATAGGGCAGGAGTTTTTTCAACTCGCTCGTTCTTGTCTCGTCCACATATTCGATGGAGCGAAGGTCTCTTTTCCTCTTTGTCGTCTTCTTGGTAAGAAGGTGGCTGTGAGCGGAGTGACCTCTCTTATAAAGACCGTTTGCTGTGACGCGGAAGCGCTTTTTCGCGCCGCTGTGTGTTTTTTGTTTTGGCATAGTCTGCCTCCTCTATTTTTTTGCTTTGCCCCTGAAAAGAGCTATTGTTATTTCTTGCTTGACGGAGCGAGAATGGTATATATCATCCTGCCCTCTTGCATGGGTTTCTTCTCAACCGTGACGCCCTCGCCTATAAGCGCGATGTAATCCTCAACGATCTTTACCGCAATTTCCGGATGCGCCTGCTGGCGGCCTTTGAGCCTGATAGACGCCTTGACCTTGTTGCCGTCCGCAAGGAATTTGGCGGATTGCTGCGCAAGCCTCTTTGTGTCGCCGATGTCTATCGTCGCGGACAGCCGGATCTCCTTGACCTCGGTGACGTGCTGGTTTTTCTTTGCCTCTTTCTCTCTCTTTTGCTGCTCATAGCGGTATTTGCCGTAGTCCATAAGCTTGCACGTAGGAGGCACAACTCCCGGAGGCGATACCTTGCAAAGGTCCAAGCCCGCATTTTCCGCGATAGTCATTGCGTCCTTGAGCGCAAGCACGCCGTACGCCTTGCCGTCCTCGCCTATAAGACGAACCTCGCGGTCTTTGATTTGTTGATTGATAAACAGGTCTTTCAAATGCTACTCCTTGCGCTTTGCGCGTTTATTTTGCCGACAAATAAAAATGTCGGAAGCAAAGTCCCGACACCGCGCATATACGGCAATCAGCCGCGAATAAGCTTGTCACAACCACGTCGCCTGCGCTTGTGGTGAAAGGATCTCCTTTGCTTGCCACATTATATTATCAAACAAAAAAAACCATGTCAACCGTTTGCACGCAAAACTACGCAAAATTTGCGCGATTTACTAAAAATTCGTTTGACATAATTGTTTTGAAATTATAAGCCCATTCTGCTGCTATCCGCTTGCGAAGAATAATTTTTTCTTTGCAATCCATCGGAGGTTTGATATAATTATGGGAGCAGGCGGAATACCTAACAGAACTATTGAGGTAGTATACGGCAGGCGCGGCGATTTGCCGACGCACGGAGCAAAACCGAACTCAAGATACGACTTGTACGTCGACGGCGTAAAAATTCAAAGCAGGTGGTTTGACCAAGACGGAAACGTGATACGAAACAGAGATTTCGAACATCAAGATTCTCATCATAATCACTTTTTCCCGCACGACCACAAGTGGAAAAATGAAAACAATAGATGTTCGTGAGCCGCACGGCGAACATCCGTTTTGCTCAATCGTAAGATTGTGGCAA
>CANDBZ010000074.1 GCA_947383095.1 uncultured Clostridia bacterium
CTACACCTTCACGGACACTCTTTCCCTACACGACGCTCTTCCGATCTTCAATATATATCCTCGTATCGTCGTCCGACAGCCTTTCGGAATTGCGCTTATATCCATAGCCCTCGAAGCCGCCGTAAAGCGCGCCCACGTAGGAAGCGCCCTCCACCGTGATGGGATTTGTCTTGCCGTTGGAAATGAACGGGACGAGCACAAGCCCCTTGCAATCGCTTGCGTCCAGCCAGCCCACGAGGCCGCCGACGTACGTATTGCCGGAGATTGTAATGCCGGATTGCACCTTGCGTTGCCTCGTCATCTGCGACGCGTTGTGCACAACCCACTTGCCCGCGACGCCGCCGACATATTGCTTGCCCGTGACGTTTGCTTCCACAACGCAGTTCTGGCTTATCGTGACGCCGTCGCCAAAGCCGATAATGCCGCCCACGTAGCTTCCGCCCGTCACGTCTTCGAGGTTGCTCGTATTGGGAATGCTCGGGTCGCCCGCGGTGGGATTGGAAGAATTTATCGCAAATTCAACCCACTTGCCGTTCTTATACATGCCGCTGCCGACGATACCACCCACGCCGTATGCGTTCGGGGCGTTTATCACGCCGTCGTTGGCGCAGTCGTTGACGTTTTTGGAGGTGTAGCCGACAATGCCGCCCACGCCGTTGAACCTGTTGTTCAGCTCGCTGCCGGCGTTGTTGCCCGCCGCCGCGGAATAGCTTGCGGTAGAGCTGACCGTGCCCGTATTTTTGCAGTTTGAAATTTCCGCGTCGGATTTTCCCACAATGCCGCCTACGCCGTGCTTGCCCGTGACGTTGCCGCTGTTGGTCGCGTTTGCAAGAGGCTGCGTGATATACGCGAATATACCGCCCGTGCACGCGCCCGCCACCGTACCCGTCGCCGTGACGGAACCGCTGTTGACAAAGACCGCGCCCTCAAGCACGCCTTCGACATGCCCGCCTATGCCGCCCGTGACGTTGATGCCGCGCACCGTCGCGCTGTTGTTAAACGCGCCGACAAACCTCGTAAAGGTGTCCGCATAGCCAACCAACGCGCCCGTGCCTCGCGTGCCTATCGTGCTTTCGCCCGCCGAGCCGCTGAAAACGCTCGCGACCGAGCCTTTTGTGTTGATATCCTTAAGCGTGGCGTTTGATACGAAGCCGAACAAGCCCACGTTGGGCGCGTTTTCGCTTATAGCCAGCGTTACCGTGTGCCCTTTTCCGTCAAATGTGCCGCTGAAGAATTTGCCGCCCTGCGACATGCCTATGGATACGAAGCCCTTCGAGGAGCTTGCCGCAACATCCGAAGCAACCTCGAAAAACGCGCCGCTGTAGGTGCTTGACGTTATCGAGGACAAAACCATGGGATTTTTTTGATAAAGACTGTTCCAAGCCTCCGCGCCGTTGACGATCTGGCTCAATCGCAGCAAGTGCGCGTCGGTTTCGATCAAAAACGGATTGGACGCGCTTCCCCAATTCGACGAGGTGAAGCCGCCGCCGAAGTCGCTTTCCATGAGCGTAAAGCGAATAATGCGCGTGCCCGTATAATTAAGTCCCGTTCCTCTTATCGTAAGCACGACGCTGACAACGGCATCATCCGCAAATTCAAAATTATTGCCGTTTAAATTTACTATTCCCGACGTGCGCTCAATCGTATACTCAATATCGCGCTCGAGGAGCTTGATGCCATTATGATACAATCTATAATTATCTATATTCGTATAGAAACTATCAATATCTCTATAAACCAGCGCAAAAGGTGAATCCTTTTCGCCGAAGAATGTGTTTTCATCAAGCTTATCAAGCGCAAATATAATATCCGAGCCGACGGTATATTTATATGCTCCCGCTACAACGCCGTTTGCATAGCCAAACGATATATCCGGCTGATCGGTTTCAATGGATTTTTTATTTATCGTCCAAGTCCAGGTGAGATAATTTTCGTGAATTTTATAGTTGGTGTTTATTAAATCGAGCGCCACCTTATATACGCCGTAATTAACAGTATTTAAAAGCACCCGTATTGTCAGTTTATTCGTATCCGTCAAATCAAAATCTACGTTGGTTGCGGAGTTACGCGCAAAAACGTCGCTCAAGCTATCTCTTTCCGCTATTTTCAGCATGCTGTTTATGCTCAATGAATTGAGACGTTGCGTTTGTGCGTTATACGTATATGATCTAGTGAAGATAGTCTCCCCGATTGCTCCTGAAACCCAGTCGGGCGCAAGGGTCAGAGTGCGTTGATTTATCGTATACGCGTCTGCCAGATAATGTACACCCAGCACTTTTGTGCCGTTTTTAAGGATTATTCTCACTTGATACGCTTTGACCGAAGCGCCGTCGAGCAAAACGTCGATTGTGCCCGTATCCTTAACCCAATCCGTGTCGTTTGCGCTATATTCAACCTCAAACGCAGTGGCATAAGGATTATCGGCGACAGTTATCCATTCGTTATAATCGGAAGCCTTCAATCCGTCGTAGGTTTTGCTTGCTACGGTTTTGGCAACAGTTACATTTGCAAGCTCGATCGCCAACTTTTGCGCGTTATTGGAAGCTGCAAAGACCGTGTTGAAATCGCTTGAATTATCCGATTTTCTGTCAAAGTTAGACGCATACGGCGCAACTAAAGCATTTGACGACGCATTGTTGTAAATGCGCAGATACTTCCCGTTTGCAATATTGCCTGCAACTCTGAAATATGTAAAATTGCTTGTAGTTATATTCTCCCAGGAATTGTATACCTCCGCCGTACTTGTCGCCGAAAAGCTTGACGGCAGTATCGTCGCACCCGAAACGGCGACGGCAAGGAATTTGACGTTGGTATTATTGCCGCCTTTAAAATATGAAGCTCCGAAATTTGCCGTAGTCAAAGCTTGCAAGTCCAAAGACCAGCAATAGTTGAGGGTATTTGTGCCTGCACCGACTATCGTGCCTACGGTGTCCGTTCTTCCCGACGTTGAAGAAAGGTTGCGCGTCATGTTGTAGCAATAGTTCAATCGGACGTTTGCGGCTTTGCCATTTGTGCCGACAGTTGCGGCGCCGACTATTCCTCCTACATTATCTACAGCCTCGTCGTTTGTACCGTTTGTACTTATAGTACCGCCGTTATATGCATACTGCACCTGCATTGCCGCGGCTGCCGACGCTGCACCGCTATAATACAGGTATCCGACGATTCCTCCCGACGTTGCGTTGATTGCGTGCACAGAGGCTTCATTATATAGATTGCTAAACAAAAACTTGCCTGCCGCCGTATTTGTGCTTTCAATTCTTCCGCCTATGCCACCGACGTTTCGCTGTCCGTAGATAATTCCCGATGCCTTGCAGCCCTTGACGGTCAACTGTTGAGAGGTCGACGCGGCATTGCGACCTATTATTCCCGCAACGCCGTTTCCGCCGTAAATATTTGCATCTATCACAACGTTACCGTCGTTATCCTTTGCCGTATACTTCGTGCTGCCTGCATATTCGCAGCCCTCAATCGTAAGAGACCCGCTACCGCCGAATCTCCCCACTATTCCGCCGACATAATCCTGCCGCTTGTCAATTTGATTGGCTTCATTGAACGTTGTGCTGATGATATTTGCCGTGACCTTGCAATCCTTTATGACGGTCTCGACATCTGCACTGCTGAATACCTGCCCGACAATGCCTCCGACATTTGTCGCGACAGATATTATCTTGCCTGCCACGGTCAAGTTTTCAATATGCGCACCGTTCAAATAGTTGAATAAACCGACGTTCGCACCTTCTCCCGTTATATTGACGGTCAGCGTGCGATTATATCTCGTACCGCTGTATGCGCCCGCGCCGCCGTAAATAGTGCCCTTGAAATTCTGCGCGCCGCTATCGGTGTCGTACACGTTGTTGCCGACAGGCTCTACCTCTCCGAGATTGAGACTGTTTGTCACGACAAAGTACGCTCCGCCAAAATGTGTATAGCTTGCGGCCGTGCTTATATTCTTGCCGTAATACGTTCCGGTGACGCTGTCCACGGGCGAACGCGATTTATTGACTATGTCAATAAGATTGTTCCAATATGCCACCGACGATATGACAAACGGATTTGTTTCAGTGCCCCAAGTCCCGTCCGTCCGAGATTTGCCGCTTAATACGCCGAAATCGCTGTCTACCCAAACAGCGTATAAATTTATTGTTGCACCCGGCACCTTTGTAAGCTCCTTCTCAACACTCGTATACTGATTGCCCACCGTTGTCACTGTGGTCCCGTTGGATGTATCGTATTTATCCGTATATCGCGTCGTACCGGACGCCTCCGTCGCCCACCCCACAAAGGTCTTGCCCGAATACGCAAAAGCGTTTGCCGTCAACAAATCAGAATTATCCTTGATTTTGTAGCGCAATGTCTGCTGTGACATCGACCCCGTCGCACTCGTCGCGTTTTTGTTGAACGTGACATAATACGCACCGTACATCTTTATCTTGATATTACCGATAAGCGCATAAGCATGCCCGTCGTCATCTCCTGAACCCCATCCGATTGCATTTCCCGTGTAGTTAGGATGTCCTGCACTCAACCTTAATCTTAAAGTTACAGTTGTAGTAGATGTAGAAGCCGTCGTATTTACTAACAAATTACTAAACTTTACCGCAGTGTCTTTAGTCCTATTACTTCCACCGGTCGCCGATTCTAAAACGGCAGAGCTATATCCATCCGTAATACGAGTCCCGCCCTTCAAAAGTTCGACACTTGCGGTTGCATAATCCGTCGTTTTATCAGTACCAACATATGATGCCGCAAATAAGTCCGCACTAAAATCAATATGTGTAACGCCTTTGGGCAAAGTGATGGTCATATCGGTATAATAATTGATATTTGCACCGCTACTGTCATAAAGACCGGTAAAAATCCCTGCCGTCGGATAAGACTTTGTGCCGAAATCTCGGGTAATACCCTGTGATGTTTGCTTTATTGCGGTATTAGCATTAAACGCAACCAACTTGATTTCGTTTTCGCCTTCTTTTCCGTTTGAGGTTTTATTCAAAGTTCCAAAAGCACTCGTAGCCGACGTTTGAATTTTATATTCATCACCGTACAAGCCGCCCGTTAAATCGCTTTTGCCGCTTACGGGAGCAATGGTATCTTCGGGCTTGGCATAAAGATTGAGCGTAAGGTTTGTAAAGCCTCCATCCATTGCTCCGTCGGCAATTGCCGCAAAGATAAATCTGATACCGGTCGCGTTAGTGGGAATTTTGTATGACGCGTTGTAGCCGCCCGATGCGCCGAGCGTATCCGTCCTCGTGTAAGAATCGCTCCAACTCGAACGAGCAGCCGTGCCGCTCGTGCCCGCGGTCGACCAGGACGCGCTATTGCCGCTTCTGCCCGTGCCAACAAAGCTGACCGACGGTTTATCATGGACACCGACAAATGACACGGCAAGAGCGCACTCATCGTTCGTACCGTCTGAAAAATTGCTCTTTGCGGAGGCATAATAGCTCAAATTGCCCTTATTGGCGGCAGTCTTCGCCGTGCCGCTGAAAGTGAATTCTATCCACCACACGGCAGCAATATCGCTGCTTTGCCAATCCACAAATCCCCAGCCGTCCTCGGCGCTGTTCCATGTGAAATCAGAGGTAGCC
>CANDBZ010000075.1 GCA_947383095.1 uncultured Clostridia bacterium
CCTTGAGTTGGCAGAACGCATAGCTTCGGAAATGACCTTCTTCACAACGGTCGCGGTCTCGTCTTCGTCAAACCAAGCGCCGTTTTCATACCCGGGATGCTCTTTTTCCACATTGGATTTTATGCCGAAAACACTCTGCGCCTTTTTCACGCCTACGATTGCGCTGATAAGACGCGACGTGACGTCAAGCACAACAATATCCTTTGCAAACAACCCGCTCATTTCATTTCCTCCGCGCAAAACAGACAACGCGATTATGATACTTTTATAATAATATAATATTTGTATATCGCCGTCAACCTCTGCGCGTAAAAATTTGCGCCTGAAACTCAAAAAATATCAAAAACGGCAGTTGATCCGCCGTTTTAAAATCCATTATTTTCCAATTCGCGCATCAATCGCTTATTCTGCGTATATTCGCGCCCAAGCTCGCAAAAAGCTTTTCGAAGCTTTCGTAACCTCTGTCTATATACCGAGGGTTGTAAACGACGCTTTCGCCCTCCGCTTTCATGGCGGCGAGACACAGTCCCGCGCCGCCTCGCAGATCCTGCGCCGCGACTGCGGTTCCTTTCATCGCCGACGGATCGCCCGCCACCGCGGCGACGTTTTTTCCGACGGATATGCTCGCGCCCATGCGCTTCAATTCTTCCGCATAACCGAAGCGGTTTTCAAACACCGTCTCTCTCACCGTACACGCGCCGTCAGAAAAGCATTGGCACGCCACGAACTGCGGCTGCATATCCGTTGGGAAAAGAGGATAAGGAGCCGTTATGACCGAGCGCGCGCTTATACGTCCCTGCGAGCGCACCCTCACGCACACGTCGCTTGCGTCTATATCGCAATATCGGGAGCGAAAAGCCTGCAAAACCGTATGCAATTCGCCCGCGTTGACGCCGTATATCGCGACGTCTCCGCCGCAAAGCGCCGCCGCGGCTACTACGGTGCCAGCGGCGATCCTGTCTCCGCCCGCCGACATGCGCGCGCCGTGAAGTCTTTGCACTCCCTCTATTCGCATGACGGAAGTTCCGTCGCCGTATATTTTCGCGCCCATCGCGCGCAGTCCGCATGCGAGCGCGACTATCTCCGGCTCTCTGGCGCAGTTCACAAGCGTAGTATCGCCCTCCGCGAGCGAGGCGCACATCATAAGGTTTTCCGTCGCCCCGACGCTCGGATAACGCATGACTATGTCCGCCCCGCGCAATCTCGCCGCGGAGCATCTTACCACGTTTCCCTCGATATCGGCGACCGCGCCCATTTTGCGCAAGCCGTCGAGATGTATATCCAAAGGACGCGCTCCGATATCGCATCCTCCCGGCAAAGGCAGTTCGACCTCTCCCGTCGCGCTGATAAGCGCGCCGAGCATGAACATGGACGACCTCATCGTCTTGCAAAGACTTTCGCGCGCGTGCGTCCGCGTTACTCCCCCGCTCACGCATATGCGCCTATCCTCGCGGGCGACGTTCGCGCCCAGCTCGCTCAACAGGCAAACCATTGCGTCTACGTCGCTTATGTACGGACAGTTTTCCACCGCAACGTCGTCTTTGGTCAAAATCGCCGCCGCAAGCAAAGGCAGCACGGCGTTTTTCGCGCCGTGCACCGAAACGCTGCCGTCAAGACGGTTGCCGCCTTTTATAACGATACGTTCATTATCCATACTTCACCGTATGCTTATTTTTCGCTTGTGGTGTTTGAACGTTTTCAAAAGCGTGCCGTCCGATTCAAACGTATCCGTCCTTACAAACGGGAGACGGTTGCGGGATATGGAAAGCAACACGCCCATCGCGCCGAGATACGCCACAAGCGAGCTTCCTCCCGCGCTCACGAAGGGCAGCGGCAGTCCCGTAGGGGGCACGGCTCCGCATACGACCGCTACGTTGAGCAACGCCTGCACCGTCGTCACCGCGGTTATACCCGCCGCGACATAGCAGGAAAATCTGTCCTGCGCCTGTTTTGCGATTTTGATGCCCCTTACAGTTATGAGCATAAACAGCGCCATAACGAGAGCTACGCCCGCCAAACCTGTCTCTTCGCCTATGACGGACAGGATAAAATCGCTTTCCGCAAAGGGCAAAAACAGATATTTCTGACGCGACGCAAACAATCCCACGCCGAACAGTCCGCCGCTTCCCAAGGCATAATACGATTGAATAAGCTGATATCCTTCCTCAAGCGGAGATTTCCAAGGGTCGAGGAAAGCAAGCAGGCGTTGCATTCTGTACGGCTCTATGAGCACGAGCAGCACCGCGCCCGCAACTACGGGGATCACCAGAAACAGCAGATGCTTTATGCGCGCGCCGCTTATAAACAGCATGATGAATATGACCGCGACCGAGCACATAGTGATGGACATATTGGGCTCGAGCATGAGAAGCACGCACACCGCGCCGCCCGCAAGCAGAACCGCAAGCACGCCGCGGAACTTCGACATATCCGTCCTAGAGGCGATATACGCGATGAACATTACCATGAAAAATTTGGCGTATTCCGACGGCTGTATAGTGAAAAACCCGAGATTAAGCCACCGCTTTGCGCCGTAGCTCTCCACGCCTATAACGGGAAGAAACACCATGCCGAGCAGCACAAGCCCGACAAGATATAAAGGGACCGTCGCCTTTTTGAGGCTGTTTATATTCACGTAAGACAGCCCTATCATCGCAAACAGCCCGAGCGCGAGAGCTATGCCCTGCGTCTTGACGTAATGGAAGGGATCCCCCATCTGCACGTTTGCCGAATACGAAGACGCCGAGTAAATGAACAGCAGTCCCAATAAGCTCAACAGCACGGACGCCGCTATCAAAGGTATATCCACGCGGCCTCCGTCCTTTGCCGCAAGCGGCTTAAAGACGAACGCGCGATTTGCACCTATCCCCGTGTCGCGCATAATCAAAGCTCCGTTCTCAAGCTTTTGACGCAGGCGTTGAAATACCTTCCTCTCTCCTCGTATCCGCCGAACTTATCATAGCTTTTGGACGCGGGCGAAAACAGGATATTGTCGCAGTCGTTTTCCTTTGCGAAATTCAAAGCCGCCTTCAGAGCATCGGAAATTTCATCATACAGAGCTATGCTTTCATATCCGCACTCTTTTGCGCGATCGAGTATTACCCGACCGTTTTCTCCGCTGACAACTATATGCTTTACGCATGTCGGAAGCGAGGAAAACAGGTCCTCGAAACGCTCCGCCTTCAAGGAACCTCCGAGCATAAGCACGGTGTCTCCCTCCATGCCCTCGCAAGCGCTTATACATGCGGAGATATTTGTAGATTTGCTGTCGTTATAAACAGCTATGCCGTCAAGCGCGCCGACCTTCTGCCGTCTGAAATCGGGTCTGTCAAACTCCATTGCGCCCGCGGCTACGTTGAATGCGCTCACTCCGCGCGACATGCATACGGCAACCGCCGCAAGCAGGTTTTCAAGCTCCGCGCCTCGCATGTCGACCTCGTCGAGAGAAAGTATAGGATTGCCGTCGAAGCAAACGAAGCCGGAGGATATGTAAGCGCCGCCTTTCACGGGATGTTCGAGACTGAACGGCACTTTTTTCGCCGCGGAACGCGGTATAAAGCCTTTGATAAGGTCGTCGTCATCGTTATAGACGACAATATCCTGCTCTCCTTGATGCAAACAGATATTGGCTTTGGCGGCGACGTATTTCTCCATGCTGCCGTGTCTGTCGAGGTGATCGGGCTTTATATTGAGAACGACGGCGATATCGGGCGCGAATTTTATGCTGCTTTCAAGCTGAAAGCTGCTCGCCTCTATCACCGCCGTTTCGGTCGCGTCAAGCTTATCCGCGATAGCGCTGAACGGAGTGCCTATATTCCCCACGGCATACGTGGAAAGCCCCGCTCTGCGAAGTATGTAGTCGATAAGCAACGTCGTCGTAGTTTTTCCGTTTGTGCCCGTCACGGCTATTTGCTCCGCGACGCAGCAGCGTGAGGCGAGCTCGAGCTCGCTTATCACAAGCTTGTTCTGAAGCTTTGCGTCCAACAAGAAATCCTTGAAGCCGTCCACCCCGGGACTCAAAACTATGATATCCGCGCCGTCCATAACGCCCTTGCTGTCCGTGGCGTGCGCGGCCGCGGGATCGTCGTCGTATATTATCGCCCTCGCGCCTCTTTCTCTGACCAGCTCATATGCGGACATTCCGCTTGCTCCCGCTCCGTAGATCACGACGTTTTTACCGACAAAATTCATACAGTCCTCGCAAATATCAGCGTCAGAGCCGCGCCTACAATGCTGACGACGAAATATATCGTGACGATCTTGCTTTCATGCAATCCCTTCATCTCCAAATGGTGATGAAAGGGAGCCATCAAGAAAATGCGTTTTTTCGTCAGCTTGAAGTACGACACCTGCAATATAACTGATATGCTTGACCATACGAACATTATGCCCGATGTGAGAATTAAAAGCGGATTTTTCAAAAAAACCGCGACGCTCGCGCATGCCGCGCCCAACGCCAGCGAACCCGTGTCTCCCATCATTATCTTCGCGGGAAAACCGTTGAATATAAGATACCCCAGCATACCGCCGAGTATAGCGACGCAAAAAACGCCCAATGCAAGCACCTGCTGCGCATACTGCGCGTCGCCCGCCGCGACCGCGTCCTTATAAACGAGATAGATGAGCAGCGAAAACCCGAGGAAATAAGCGACGGAGGTGTATCCCGCAAGCCCGTCCAGCCCGTCCGTCAGATTAACGGAATTTGTCGTCGCTATATACACAAGCATGACGAAGGGTATTATGCCCCAACTCAAATTCAGCGTCGCGTTCGTAAACGGCAGAGCTATTTCGCCGCCGATAAAGCCCGAAGCGTACACGAAGTACCCTGCCGCCGCGCTCAAGCCGAGCTGCCCGATTATCTTCTGATAAGGCTTGAGCCCCAGATTCCGCGAAAAGCGTATCTTAATGAAGTCGTCCAAAAATCCGAGCAGGCAGAAGCCCATCGTCACCGCAACGGCGACAATGGACAGAGCCTTGAACTCCACAAGCGAAAAGACAAGCGCTGGCAGCAAAAAAATGAATCCGCCCATTGTCGGCGTGCCGCTTTTATACTCATGCTGCTTTACGTATCCGAGCACCGTCTGCTTCGCCTTGAGCTTTGACATCAATTTGATTATCAAGGGAGCGATGATGACGGAAAACGCGACCGCCGCTATAAAATAAACAAGTAATTTTATCCCGCCGCTCATCTCAACTGTCCGTACCTTTCCACAACGTCGAAGTCGCTATAGGGCATCTTCCTGCCCTTGACCTCGAGATAATGCTCGTTGCCCTTGCCCGCTATGACAAGGGTATCGCCCTCTTCCATTTCAGCGAGAGCGAAACGAAGCGCCTCCACTCTGTCGACAATGCTTTTCGTATCCTTTATCGTCACGCCCTCTTCTATCTGACGGATGATATCATTGGGATTTTCGCCGCGCGGATTGTCGCTGGTGAGCACTATGCAATCGCTGTACTTTGACGCGATCTGCC
>CANDBZ010000076.1 GCA_947383095.1 uncultured Clostridia bacterium
ATTTTCGTATATGATAATATGAAGCTGCAATCCTTATAGGATTGAAAACTGCAAGAGTAATCTGTGACTGACGGTAGAAGTGGATGACCACGCGGAAGCAGATTATAAAAGACAAAAGTCTTTTGAGCCGTACCGTCTGGGCATACTTTTCTTAAAGATAAGTATGCCGTTTTGTTTTTGTGAGGTGAATATGAAAAAAGTCGGCATAGTGATGGGCAGCGACAGCGATTTGCCCGTGATAAGCAAGGCGACGGACGTTCTGACCGCGTTGGGAATACCCTTCGAGGCGCACGTATATTCCGCGCACAGGACGCCGGAGCAGGCGAGGGATTTTGCATTGAACGCCCGTGCAAACGGCTTTGGCGCGATCATCGCAGCTGCTGGCATGGCGGCGCATCTGGCGGGTGCGATAGCGGCGAATACCACCTTGCCCGTCATAGGGATACCTTGCAGCTCGTCCGTGCTCGACGGTATGGACGCATTGCTGTCGACGGTTATGATGCCGTCCGGGATACCCGTTGCGACGGTTGCTGTAAACGGCGGAGCCAACGCGGCGTTGCTTTGCGCGCAGATACTTGCCGTCGAGGACGCGGAGCTTGCTCGCAGGCTCGATGAAAAAAGACAAAATGACGCGGCTAAAGTGCTTGAAAAAGACGCGGAAATAGCCGCTCGATTTAATAAATAAACAAAGGAGTGCAACATGGAAAAGAAAGAAATGCTGTATGAAGGCAAAGCAAAGAGGGTCTATGCCACGGACAGTGCGGACATAGTGCTTGTCAGCTATAAGGACGACGCGACGGCGTTCAACGGCTTGAAGAAGGGCACTATCGAGGGCAAGGGCGCGATAAACAACAAGGTCACCAACTTCATGATGCAAATGCTTGAGAAAAAGGGCGTGCCGACGCATTTCGTAGAGGAATTGTCCGACCGAGATACGCTCGTGAAAAAGGTTTCCATCGTGCCGCTCGAGGTCATTATAAGAAATATTTCCGCAGGTTCGTTCGCAAAGCGTTACGGCGTTGAGGAGGGCATCGTGTTTGCGCAGCCCACTATCGAGTTTTCATACAAAAACGACGCTTTGGGCGACCCGCTCATCAACAGCTATCATGCGCTCGCGCTCGGGATTGCCACAAAAGAGGATATCGCGACGATAACCGAGATGGCGTTCAAGGTGAACGAGGTCATGAAGGATTTCTTCAAAGCGATAAATATCGACCTCGTCGATTTCAAGCTCGAGTTCGGCAAGACCTCCGACGGCAAGATAGTGCTTGCGGACGAGATTTCGCCAGATACCTGCCGCTTCTGGGACAGCACGACTCACGAGAAGCTGGATAAAGACCGCTTTCGCAGAGACCTCGGCAACGTAGAGGGCGCGTACCAAGAGATGATGCATAGGATCTTCGGCTGATTGGAGGAGTTATGGGCGGCTTTTTCGGAGCTGTAAACAAGCAAGACGCTATCTACGACGTGTTTTTCGGGACCGATTATCATTCCCACCTCGGCACCTACAGAGGAGGCATGGCGGCGTACGACGACGAGTTCGGATTGCAAAGAAAGATACATAATATCCAAAATTCGCCTTTCAGAACGAAGTTTGAAAATATTTTTGCGGAGATGAAAGGGCGTTCGGCTATCGGCTGCATAAGCGATACCGACCCACAGCCTCTTCTTATCCGCTCCAAGCTCGGCACTTACGCTATCTGCATAACGGGCATTATCAACAATGCGGAGACGCTTATCAATCAATATCTGTCCTTTTGCGGCGGGCATTTCGACGCTATGAGCGGCGGCGGCATAAACCGCACGGAGCTTGTCGCGGCTTTGATAAATCAGAAAAATACGTTTAAGGAAGGCATCGAGTTTGCGCAAAGCGTGATCGAAGGCAGCGCGTCAATACTGATACTGTGCGACGGAGGCGACATTATCGCCGCGCGCGACAGGCTTGGACGCACGCCCGTGCTTATCGGAAAAAACGAGGAAGGGTATTGCGTGTCCTTTGAGGACTTTGCATACAAGAAGCTCGGCTACGAAGACGAAAGAGAGCTCGGCCCCGGCGAAATAGTCAAGCTGACATACGACAGGCTGGAGCAGCTTGCGGCTCCCGGCAAGGAGATGAGGCTTTGCTCCTTTCTTTGGACGTATTACGGCTATCCTACCTCCAACTATGAGGGCGTAAATGTCGAGACGATGAGATATCGCAACGGCGAGATCATGGCGCAAAACGATATCGACAACGGCAACAAGCCCGAGATCGACTACGTAGGAGGAGTGCCCGATTCCGGCACGCCTCATGCGATAGGCTACTCCAACAAGAGCGGTATCCCCTTTGCAAGACCTTTCATCAAATATACGCCGACCTGGCCGAGAAGCTTCATGCCTACAAACCAAAAGGACCGCAACAAGGTCGCGAAGATGAAGCAGGTGCCCGTGCACGACCTCATCAAGGACAAGAAGCTGCTTTTTGTGGACGATTCCATCGTGCGCGGCACGCAGCTGCGCGAGACGGTCGAATTTTTGTACGCGCACGGAGCAAAGGAAGTGCATATGCGCTCCGCTTGTCCGCCGATTATGTACGGCTGCAAGTATCTCAATTTTTCGCGCGCGACAAGCGATATGGAGCTTATCGCAAGAAGCACGATAAACGAGCTTGAGGGAGAAGAGGGCTTTAAACACATAGACGAGTATGCGGACGGACAGACGGAAAGAGGCAAGTCTTTGAGAAAAGCTATCTGCGACAAGCTTCACTTTTCTTCGCTCGAGTTTCAAACTCTCGAGGGCGTGATAAAGTCTATCGGTATAGACAGATGCAAGCTATGCACCTACTGCTGGAACGGCAAAGAATGAGCCGTTTGGCGTATAAACCAAACACACAGGAGAAATTATGAATAACAAATCCAAATCGGACAGCTACGCGGCGGCGGGCGTCGACATCACCGCAGGCTATAAAGCCGTTGAACTTATGAAAAAACATATCGCAAAGACGGTCACTCCGGGGGTATGCTCCGCGGTGGGCGGCTTCGGCGGTTTGTTCGAGCTCGACCTGACGGGGATGACCCGTCCCGTCCTTGTCAGCGGCACGGACGGCGTCGGCACAAAGCTCAAGCTTGCTTTCCTCATGGACAAGCACGACACCGTCGGGATAGACTGCGTGGCGATGTGCGTCAACGACGTAATTTGCGTGGGTGCGAAGCCGCTTTTCTTCCTCGATTATATCGCGTGCGGCAAGAACGTCCCCGAGCGTATCGCGGATATAGTCAAGGGCGTATGCGAGGGCTGCGTGCAGTCGGGCGCGGCGCTTATAGGCGGCGAGACGGCGGAGATGCCCGGTTTTTATCCCGTGGACGAATACGACCTTGCGGGTTATTGCACGGGCGTTGTAGACAAGGATAAGATAATCGACAATTCCGCCATGGGCGAGGGCGACGTTATCATCGCGTTGCCGTCGAGCGGCGTTCATTCAAACGGTTTTTCGCTCGTACGCAAGGTTTTCGACGTGGAAAACGCGGATATCAAATCGCCCGTAGAGGAGCTTGGCGGCAAGTCGGTAGGCGAGGCGCTTCTGACCCCGACGAAGATTTACGTCAAACCCGTGCTCGCTTTGCTCGGCGAGGTGAAAGTCAAGGGTGTTTCGCACATCACGGGCGGCGGCTTTTACGAGAATATCCCGAGAAGCATACCCGACGGCTTCGGCGCGTTGGTGAAGAGATCCGCAGTCAGAGTTTTGCCGATATTCGACCTCATCGCAAAGAAAGGCGGCATAAGCGAGAGAGATATGTTCAACACCTTCAACATGGGCGTTGGCATGTGCGTCGTGGTTGCCAAAGAGGACGGAACGCGCGCGCTTGAGATATTGAAAGAGAACGGCGAGGACGCTTATATCATAGGCGAGATCGTCAGATCCGACGAGAAGATAACTATATGCTGAACGCATCAGACAAAAGACAAAAAGCCGTCGGGCTTTTAAAAACCGTCGCACGACAAACTGCAAGCGGCATATCCGCAGGGCTTATGATAACCATAGGCTGCTGCGTTTATCTCGGGTGCATTGCTTTTATCGGCTCGGATCACAAATGGGTGGGCGCAATTCTGTTTTCGGTAGCGTTGCTCACGATATGCTACAAGGGCTATTCGCTGTACACGGGCAGAATAGGGCTTATGCTCGATAATTTGACAAAGGACGGCTTTTCCGATTTGCTTTTGGGTTTGCTGGGCAACGTTATCGCGACGGCGGTCGTGGGCATAGCGGTGCAATATGCAATACCTGAATTGCGCGACGCAGCATATGCAATGTGCTTTGCTGCTGACAATGCAAAATTGACGCAGCTTTGGTGGAAAACTCTCATTCGCGCCATACTCTGCGGCGTGCTTATGTATGTGGCGGTGTCGGTATATCGTGAGAAGAAGACGGTCGTCGGTATCGTGTTTTGCATACCCGTGTTTATCTTGAGCGGCTTCGAGCACTCCATTGCGGATATGGGCTACTTCGCGATAGGCGGGGTGTACAGCGCAAAGGCGTTCGGCTTTATCATGCTTGTGATACTCGGCAACTCTATAGGCGCGCTCATACTTCCTCTGCTTTCAAAGGTCGGCAAAGAGCTCAAAAAAAATGAACGCGATACGACCGAGGCGCATGCGCCAAAGACAGTCGGGGACGCTGCGCTTCAAGGGGCTGACAGTAGTGCTGATACGCCGCGGAAAGCAGAAGCGCGAGACATCGAAGCCGTACGATCGGATACCGACGGAACGGCTGAAAACAACATGGAAAGCATGCGTGCGTTGGATGAGGCAGGCGTGACCTGCGAGGTGGAAAATGAGCGTTGAACGTGCAAAAATCGCGGTGCTTGTTTCGGGCGGCGGCACAAATCTGCAAGCTCTGATCGACGCGCAGAGGAGCGAGATTATACAAAGCGGCGAAATCGTACTTGTCATATCCGACAATCCGCGGGCATATGCGCTCGAAAGGGCGAAGAACGCGGGCATAGAGACCGAGGTGCTTATAAAAAAGGAGCTCGGCGCGGTCGCGTTTGAAGAGGCTATAAAGCGTTTGCTTCGCTCGCACGGAATCGATTTCATCGTGCTTGCGGGCTTTATGTGCATTTTAAGTGAAAATTTTACAAGCGCATTCCCAAAGCGTATCATCAACGTGCATCCGTCGCTTATCCCGTCCTTTTGC
>CANDBZ010000077.1 GCA_947383095.1 uncultured Clostridia bacterium
TTTGCGGAGATATCCGCCTTCAACGCCTCGCCTTCGCGCAGACGCATTGCCTTCAAGCCCTCAAGCGCCTCGCCTAAAGCCTCCTCCGTCAACGAACGCAACAGCTCCTCGTTCTCTACGGGCTGCTCGCGCTTTATCACGTCCGCCACCTTGACAAGAGAATTCAACGTCAAATCGTCCTCTATCCCGTCGATTTCCACCGACAGCCTTCTTGCGGCTGCGACGTAATTTTTTGCAAGCTCAACGTCGACCGTATACGCGCCTTCCGACGCGCTGTCCTGCTCGTAAGTCAAAAACAGATCGACGTGCCCGCGGGATATCGACGAGCCTATCAGCTTCTTGACCGCGTCCTCGAGAAAGAGAAAATTCCTCGGCAGCTTTAAGCCGCAATCGAGAAACCTGTGGTTGACCGTCTTTATCTCGACGGTTATCGTCTTGCCTTGAGCCTTGGCAACACCCTTGCCGTAGCCTGTCATGCTATACATACGCGCACGTCCGCCATATTAATTATTTTATGTAGTATAGCATATCGCTTGAGTTTGCACAACTTATTTACGCAAATATTGCGCGATTTGCACGGAAAGAAAAAATCGGGCGCATAAGCAAAGATCGCAACGCGCCCGATTTCACTTTGATATACTTATTCACTCTATCGCAAGCATGCGCTTAAATTCTTCCTCGTCGATGATCTTTATTCCGAGTTTTTGCGCCTTTTCAAGCTTTGAGCCCGCGTCCTCTCCAGCGAGGACGATATCCACGGTTTTCGAAACGGAGCTTGCAACCTCGCCTCCGTTTTCCTCTATCAGCGCGGTCGCCTGTCCGCGCTTATACGTTGGCAAAGAGCCCGTAAGCACAAGCTTCATACCTTCAAAAACGCCGCTTTTTTGCGCAGTCTGCTCAAATTCTATGCCGCGGGCAAGCAGATCCGACACGAATTTTCTGTTTTGCTCGTTTGCAAAATAGTCGTGAACGTTCTGCGCAAGCACGTCTCCTATGCCGTCTACCGCGCTCAATTCCTCCGCGCCGGCGCTTTGCAGACTTTCGAGCGTTTTGAATTTCTTCGCAAGGTCGCGCGCGGTCTTTTTGCCTATGCCGTCAATACCGAGCGCAAAGAGAAATCTGTCCAATGTCGTATGCTTCGCGCCCTCTATAGCCGCCAGAAGATTGTTGATCTTTTTATCGCCGAAGCCGTCGAGACCGTATAAGTCCATAGCCGTCAGATTGAGCAGATCGACGGCGGACTTCACGCCTATCTCATTGTAAAACTGCTCGGCTGTCTTTTCGGAAAATCCGTCTATATCCATAGCGTCCTTCGACGCGAAATGGTCGAGCTTCGACACGGCTTGAGGCGCGCATTCATCGCCCGTGCAGTATAAAAACGCCCCGACCTCTTTGACGGGCGAGCCGCACACAGGACACACCGAGGGCTTATCAATGGCCTTTGCGTTTTCGTCTTCGACGGCAACGCCGACTATTTCGGGTATAACGTCGTTGCTTCTTCTCACAAACACCCTGTCGCCTATCCTGACCTTCTTCTTCAAAATATCGCCGTAGTTGTTGAGCGTGGCGCGCCCCACCGTCACACCGCCTATATCCACGGGCTCGAGCAGCGCGATGGGATTGAGCTTCGCGCTTCGCGACACCTGCCATACTACGTCGTTTAAACGGGTAGTCATCTCGTCCGCTTTAAACTTATACGCGACCGCCCACTTCGGAAATTTTTCCGTAACGCCGATCTCGTCGCGCAATGCGACCGAGTCCACCTTAAATACGACGCCGTCGATCAAAAAATCAAGATCCGGACGCGCTTTTTCCGTAGACTTTGCAAAATCAACCGCATTAGATATACTGTTTGCAACCTCAAACGCTCCCTCGACCTCAAATCCCTCGTCAACCAAAAACCTGCGCATCTCCGCTTGCGTTTCAAATGATTTCTCGCTGTAACCGATGTTGTACGCCATAAAGCTCAAGCCGCGTTCTGCGGTGACGGACGGATCGAGATTGCGTATCGCGCCCGCCGCGCCGTTGCGCGCGTTTTTCAACGGCTCTTGCGCAGAAGCGTTGTATCTTGCAAGGCTGCTCAAGCGCATTATCCCCTCGCCCTGTATCTCTATAACGCCTTTGAAGCTAATTTTGCGCGGCAGTTTTTTTATCGTCATTACCTGCGCCGTGACTACCTCGCCCGTAACGCCGTCGCCTCTCGTTGTCGCCTTGACAAGCTCTCCGCCTTCGTACAGAAGATTGAGCGTAAGACCGTCGAATTTATATTCGCAGGTGAGCGGAGGCATGTATCCCGCCGCTTTGACGACGCGCGCGCACCAATCCTCGAATTCCGCAAAGGATTGGCATTTATCGAGGCTGTACAGCTTTCGCAAATGTCTGGATTGCTCGAATTTTTTAAGAGGCGCGCCGCCCACCCTGTGCGTAGGACTGTTTTTTAGAGAATATCCTTCTGTTTTTTCAAGCTGCCGAAGCTCGTCGTACAGCCTGTCGTACTCCGCGTCGGCAACGACGGGAGCGTCCTGCTCATAATACAGCCGCGCCCATTCGTTGAGCGTGTCCACAAGCTGTTTCATCCTCTCTTTGCTGTCCATATGCTACCTCTGCAACGGTATAATTATGACGATTTATTGTGAAATATACTCAAATACCCTCTCGGTCGTCGTCGACATCCCCTATTATTTTCAGACTCGGCGCGGCAATCGCAAGCGAAAATCGTTTTACGCCGAGACCTTTAAACGCGATAGAGGCGATCTTATCCTCTCCGTCGCCGCTTGTCATCACTATAACGCCTTTGCCAAACTTGTTGTGCTCCACCACGGTGTTTTTACGGAATTTATCGAAGTCGACGTCGGCGCTTTTTGCGACGCTCTTGTCCGGCGCGGAAAACCTTGCTTTGAAGCTCTGCGAATCGAGGTTGTTTGCGCCAAGCTTTATCCTTGCGTTGCTCTCGCCCGCAAACGAGGAGGATTTATAATCCGAGTTCGCAAGACGTACAGATTGTCTGCTTCCCGTCATTTCGCCTATGAACCTGCTTTTCGGATAATATTCCGTCTTGCCGAAGCGGTATCGACTGCGCGCGTTGAACACAAACAGCTTTTTGCGCGCGCGTGTTATGGCGACGTACATCAGCCTGCGCTCCTCCTCCAGATCGCCCGCGATTATCGCGCGCTGTGTGGGAAACAGTCCCTCCTCCATGCCGACGATAAACACGCTGTCGAACTCCAATCCCTTTACTGCGTGAACTGTCGCGAGCGATACATAATTGTCGTCGCCCATCTCGTCCGTATCGGACACCAACGCGACGGACTGCATGAAATCGGAAATACCCGCCGACGGATTGTCCTGTTTAAACTGCTCTACGGCGGTGACGAGCTCGCGGATATTCTCGAATCTGTTCGCGTCTTCGACGTCGCCGCTCGAGGACAGCGCCGACTCTATACCGCTGCGTCTCAAAACGAACTGCATAAATTCCACGGGTTCCATCTCGCCGACGGCTTTGATGATATCCTGCGCGATTTCCGTGAACGGCGCCAATTTTTTTTGCGCGTTGAGGGACAGTCCGTCCGGCTCGAGCAACGCGGCGAACAGAGTCGTGCCGTTTGCGCCCGCATAGCTTTGAAGCTCCTGCACGGAGCTTGCGCCTATGCCGCGTTTGGGATAATTGACCACTCGCAACACGCTGTCGTTATCGGAAGGATTTATCGCAAGCCGCACGTATGCAAGCGCGTCCTTTATCTCTTTTCTTTCAAAAAACCTGAAGCCGCCGAACACCTTATAAGGTATCCCGTGCAAATTAAACTCCTCTTCAAACTGACGCGTCAGCGAGTTGGCGCGCACAAGCACCGCTATACCGCGGTAGCTTCCGCCCTCGCTCACAAGCGCGTTTATCGCGCGGGCAACCTGCGCCGCCTCGTCCCTGTCTGAATACGCCTCGTAATATTCGACTGAATTATCGTCGGAAATCTCGCTCCAAAGCGTTTTTTCGTTTCTGTTGGAGTTGTGCTTTATCACGTTGTTGGCGGCTTTTAGGATAGAAGTGGTGCTACGGTAATTCTGCTCCAGCTTATACACCTTCGCGCCCTTGAAATCCTTTGAAAAGTCCAGGATATTGCGAATTTCCGCGCCGCGCCAGCTGTAAATGGATTGGTCTTCGTCGCCCACCACAAACAGATTGCCGCTCCCTCGCGCAAGCATCTTCACAAGCCTGTACTGTATGGCGTTCGTATCCTGAAACTCGTCGACGTGTATGTACTTAAATCTATCGTGATACTTGCCGAGCACGTCGGGAAACTTTTCAAAAAGCTCGACGGTTTTCAAAAGCAGATCGTCGAAATCGAGACAGTTGCACCGTTTAAGCTCCTCTTCATAGCGCATATATATCTGCGCAATCACGTTCGCGTCCGCCAGATCTGTTTTTATCTCCTCAAAATATTGCGCGGGCGACAGCGAAAGCGTCTTTGCGCGCGAAATATGCCAAAGATACTCCCCCTGTTTTTTTGGGTCGGCGGCGGGATAGTCCTGCACGATGCGTTTGACAAGCCTGCCGCTTTCCTGCTCCGTATAGATCGTAAAATCCTTGCTGTATCCCAGCTTATCCGCGTCGAAGCGAAGCATGCGCGCGCACATTGAGTGAAAGGTGCTCGTCCAGACCGACGCGCTTCCTATCGCCCTTTCTATGCGCTCTTTCATTTCATTGGCGGCTTTGTTTGTGAAGGTTATCGCCAAAATACTGTACGGCGAAACCCCCGTTTCTATCAAATGGCAAATACGCGCGGTGAGAACGCGGGTCTTACCGCTTCCCGCGCCCGCAATCACAAGTATTGCGCCTTCGGTATCGTAAACTGCTTTTCGTTGCGCTTCGTTGAGCTTAAATTCCATATTCATATTGGTAAATTATACCACATGTTGTGTCGTTTTTCAAATTTTTTGTATAAAAACCACAAAATTATATCGAAAAAAGTTTGACGATTTATTGCGCTTATAAAATTTATATGTTAGAATGTATGTGATTTGAGCCGCTCTCATGCGGTGAAGGGAGCTGTCTATGATGGATGACAACATTGTATTTCTTGATAGCGAGGTCATTGAGGACGACATAAACGCGCCAATGGGCAAGATCGGAAGAGCACACGTCTGAACTCCAGTCACCAACAATGATCT
>CANDBZ010000078.1 GCA_947383095.1 uncultured Clostridia bacterium
CTTACCCTTCGCGCCCGACGACAGCAAAAACGCGCCCATGGAAGCCGCCATACCGATGCAAATCGTGGACACGTCGCATTTGATATAGTTCATAGTGTCGTATATCGCCATGCCCGCGGACACCGAGCCGCCCGGGCTGTTGATATAAAGGCTGATATCCTTTGCGGAATCCTTTCCCTCGAGGTAAATGAGCTGCGCGACGATGAGATTCGCCACGCTGTCGTCTATTTCTCCCGTGAGGAAAATAATTCTGTCCTCCAGCAATCTTGAAAAGATGTCGTTTGCGCGCTCGCCTCTGCCCGTTTGCTCGACGACCATAGGCACCAATTGATCTTTTATGTTCATAATAATATCCTCCGTTAAAGGCTCGGCTATTGTATGCCTGCGCAAATTAAGCCGATATAAAATGCAATCCGCCCGCCATACGCGCGATATCGCGCGTCAAGCCGAAGCGGATACATATAATTTTACACAAAAACTTCAAGCGTTATTCTGCGTCGGCCTGTTTTGGCTCTGCGGATTTTGCCGACTTTTTGGCGGCAGGCTTCTTTTCTTCGGTTTTAGTGTCGTCCGCAGCGGCAGTTTTCTTCGCGGCGGGCTTTTTCGCCGCAGGCTTCTTCTCGCCGTCCGCTTTGGCGGGCTTTTTCTCTTCGACAACGCCCTCGTTCGCAGCCTTGAGGAAATTCATCAGTTTTTCCGACAAAACGGAATTTACAATATAGTTGACGTACTCCTGATTGAGAGTCTTTTTCACCTCTTCCACCGTGCGGGAGCTTTCCTCCGCCAGCTTCTCAATACGGGCGTCTATTTCGCCGTCTTCGATGCCGATATTCTCCGTCTTGACGATCTCCTCCATCACGAGGCGAACCTTCACGGTCTTTTCCGCTTGGGGCTTATATTCCTCGGCGACCTGCTCTTTCGTCATGCCGACGTACTTGAGATAGTCGTCGAAGCGCAGCCCCTGATGCGCGAGACGGTGCTCGAAGTCGTGAAGCATATATTCGACCTCTTCGTTTATCATCGCGTCCGCAATCTCAACCTCGCTCGCGTCCACGATTTTTTCCACCAAAGCGTCCTCGTATTCGCGCTCCGCTTTGCGCTTCGCCTCCTCGACGAGTCTCTTCTTTACGTCCGCTTTATACTCCGCAAGAGTGTCGAACTCGGATATATCCTTCACAAATTCGTCGTCTATCGCAGGCAGCTCCTTTACGCGCACCGCCTTGACCGTGCACGCGAATATCGCCTCTTTGCCGGCGAGCTCTTTGGCAGGATACTCCTCCGGGAAGGTTACCTTGACGTCCTTTTGCTCGCCCGCCTTCGCGCCTATAAGCTGATCTTCAAAGCCGGGGATAAACGTGCCGCTTCCAAGCTCCAGCTCATAATCCTGCGCGGCGCCTCCGTCGAATTTCACGCCGTCGACGGTCCCGCTGTAGTCGATAAGCACTGTGTTGCCCTTTTCCGCGGCGGCCTCTACGTCAACGAAGCGAGCCTGCTTCGCCTGCTCCGCAGCGATAAATTCGTCCACCTGCTTGGCAGTGACTTTTTCTTCTTTTTTTGCGACTCCGACGTTTTTATATTCGCCGAGCTTCACAAGGGGCTTGAGCGCCATCACGATGACGTATTTCACGCCTCCGTCCTCCGTCATATCGACGTCCGTAACGCTATCCACCGCTATGAAGCCGTATTCCTCGTTTTTCTCGAGTTCCAAAAGAGAATCGTCGATAAGCTGATTGACTGCATCGCTGAAGAAAACGCCCGCGCCGTACATACCCTCTATCACTTTCTTGGGCGCTTTGCCCTTTCTGAAGCCGGGCACGTTGTACTTGTGCTTTGTTTTGCCGTAAGCGACGTCGACCGCCTTGTTAAACTCCTCCGCGGTCGCGGTGTAGCTGAATTTCGCCAATCTCTTTTCAAGCTGTTCAACTGTGTAGTTCATTTGTCCTCCGATATCGGCGCAGTACGCGCGATACATATATAAATTTACAAAGTATAAGGATTATACCACACCATAAAACAAATTGCAACCTAAAAAACGCGCTATTTGCGCGCAAATCGATTGCGTCTGCGCGGTTTTGTCAAATCTCAATTATGTCAAAAGCGTTGAAAATATAAGCCGAAACTGTTATGATGATTTTATGGGAAGCGATTTATTTGCGCTGTCCGCGCTCGCAAAGGAACTAAACGCCGACTTGCAAGGCGCAAGAGTGGACAAAATTCAACAGCCCGAAGTCGACGAGCTGCGGTTTTTCGTACGTTGCGCGGGAAAGAACAAATGTCTGGTCATATCCTGCAATGCGGCTGTACCGCGCATGCATCTGACGGCAAGCAAAAAGCAAAGCCCGATGACTGCGCCAAACCTTTGCATGCTGCTGCGCAAATACCTTATAAACGCGTCCGTCGCCTGCGTGGGGATATACAACGACGACAGAATTCTATATATAAAGTTCAATGCCAAAACCGAGATGCGCGACGACGCGGAATTTTATCTGTTTGTGGAAATCATGAATAGATATTCCAACATCGTTTTTACGGACGCAAACCTTGTCATTTTGGACGCGGTAAAGCATCTGCCTTTGGACAGCGCGCGCGACCACGTCGTGGTGCGCGGCGTCCGGTACGAGCCCGTCGTTCAACGCAAAACAAGCTATCTAAACGACTGTATCGGCATTTTCAGAGACTTTGAGGGCGGAGATTTATATAAATTTATCCAAGACAATATTTCGGGGTTTTCGGGCGCGACAGTCGCGGAGCTGCTTTTGCGCGCCGATCTACCCTATCAATGCGAAAAGCTGACGGAGCCGCAGTTGAGCGCGCTTGCAGGAACGCTCGATGACTTTCGCGATCCGCAGCTTTTGCAGCCATGCCTGATAAACGGCAACGCATACCCTATTATATACAAAAGCCTTTGCGCATACGAAGTACGCGAGTTTGAGAGCATGAGCGCGGCGTTCGACGCGTTGAATACGGAAATCGACAACGGCGTACGCAATAAAGCGAGGCTGAAATCGCTTGCCTCCAACGCAAAACGCCTGCGCGCGCGCATAGAAAAAAATATCGCTATAGATTTGCAAAACCTTGAAGAATGCGAAAATATGGAGTCCTTGCGAGTGTGCGGCGAGCTTATCGTAAATAATATTTATAAGATAAAGCGCGGCGACGAGGTTTTGAAGTGCTTCGACTACTACAGCGGCAAAGAGACGGAAATCGCGCTCGATCCCAAGCTGTCTCCTTCCAAAAATTCCGCCGCATATTACAACAAATACAACAAGCTCAAACGCACAAAGGAGTTTGTAGAAAAAAAACTCGTCGCAGACAGAAATCTGCTCGATTACGTCCGCTCTATCGAAGAGGAGATAGCGACTCTCCCCTTTGACGCGAGCGCGAGTCCTGTCGAAGAAGAATTGGCGGCAATCGGCGGAGGACAGAAGAAAAAGAACGCAAAGGGCAAGGTGCGCAAGGAACAGGCGGAGCCTCCCTATATATACTGCGTGGACGGATTTTATATTTACCGAGGCAAAAACAATCTTCAGAACGAAGAGCTGACCTTTAAAGCAGCCTCGTCGGGCGATTTATGGCTGCACCTCAAAAACGACCACGGAGCGCATACAATCATAGTCACGCAGGGACGCGAGGTGCCGTCCAAGGTGCTTCAAATCGCTTGCGAGATAACCGCAAGCACGAAGCAAGCCAGCGCGAACGTCGACTACACACTGCGGCGCAACGTAAAGCGACAGCCCAACGGGCATCCCGGGCAGGTCATATACGAAAACTATAAAACCGTGCTCGCGTCCCCCGACGCGCATACGGAATTTTTGATAAAGCATTGAGCTGATCAAAGAGATTTTTTAAGCTTGTTTAAAACGTCTTGAAAATAATCCGGCAACGGACACTCGAACTCCATTTCCTCGCCCGTGCGAGGATGCTTAAGCACAAGCTTTACCGCATGCAACAGCTGCCCCTTGTCGTATAGCGCGACGGAGCCGCCGTATACCGCGTCGCCGACGACGGGATGATGAAGGCTTGCCGCGTGAACGCGTATCTGATGGGTGCGCCCCGTCTCGAGCTCAAACCTGACCAGAGTATACTTCCCAAACCTTTCCATCACGGTATAGCGGGTCACCGCGCGTCTTCCGTTTTGGTCTATCGCCATCTTTTTGCGGTCCTTCCTGCTGCGCGCAATAGGCGCGTCCACCACTCCGCTATCCTGCTTGAAATTGCCGTCGCAAAGCCCGACGTATATCCTTCTCGCGGTCTTTTTTTCTATTTGCGAAGCGAGGCTTTTATGCGCCTCGTCGTTTTTTGCGACAACTATCAGTCCGGAGGTATCTTTATCCAGCCTATGCACTATGCCCGGTCTTATAACGCCGTTGATAGAGCTCAAATTGTCGAGAGCGAAAAGCAGCGCGTTGACGAGCGTGTCGTTTTTTCTATACGAGCTCGCCTGATGCACGACCATCCCCTGCGGCTTGTTTATGACGGCGAAGCAGTCGTCCTGATAAACGATATCGAGAGGGATATTTTCCGCATTTACCTCGAGAGTCTGCGGCTCGGGCGGTTCAAACTCCACAACGTCGCCGCCCTTGAGCTCGAAGCCGCTTTTAAAACGCAAAACGCCGTTAACTTTCGCCCCGTCCTTTTCTATCGCGTTTTTCGCGCACGAACGGGATATCCCGAAGCTGTCCGATATGAAAACGTCCAGCCTTCTATTTTCTCTGTCAACGGTGCAAATCATAATATGTTTTATTCCGCGTTTTTATCTTCTTCGTCCTTTGAGATCGGACCCTTTTCAACCTCTGCGTCATCGGGGTCATCCTTTCTTACTTCAACCGGCTCCTCAAAAACGAAATCGTTTTCCGACCTCATCATGGGATTGAGGTTGATAGGCGCGTCGAGAGGATCGTCGTGCAGCTCCTCGGGCTTTCCCGCCTGCTCCGCCTCGAACTCCTTTTTGTTTTTATTCCCCTCTTTGACAAGCATGACGATGAGCACTATCACCAGCATGAACGTGCCGACGGTAACGAACATATCCGCAATATTGAATATGGCAAATTTCTCCCAAAACGCAAACTCTATAAAATCGCGCACGTAGCCCAACGCGATCCTGTCGACGATGTTGCCTATGCCGCCGCCGACTATGAACACCAGCGGGATACGAAG
>CANDBZ010000079.1 GCA_947383095.1 uncultured Clostridia bacterium
CGAGATCATTGTTGGTGACTGGAGTTCAGACGTGTGCTCTTCCGATCTGCTACCGTATGGAACTACGCGAACTCCGCCGCAGTGTGCGGTCGATTTGGATTATATTATATATAAAAGAAATTTGCAAATAAATTTAAACACATTTTGGAAATTTTTTGCAAAAACAAAGCGCGCCCCGTAAGAGACGCGCCGCAATGAAAATCGAGCCTATTGCTCGTCTTCCTCGTCCTCGTATTTTTCGACCTCCGCCATAAACTCGCTGAAGACTCTTTCAAGCAGATCCTCGTCCTCTATCGGCGCAAAGGTATCCTCGCCGTTTTCGTCCTCGACGATTTCATAAATAAGCACTTCGTCGTCGGCGATATCGTCAAGCTTTTCGACGGGCTTCATGACCACGAACCATCTCTCGTCCACGTCCAACGTGGCGAGGTGAAAAAACTCCTCGTCCTTATCCGTCGTCTCATTGTGCAAAACGATTATATCGTCGTCTTCTTCGATATCCTGGATATTGTTGTTATCCTCAAAAAAATCTGCCATAGTTTTCTCCTTTGAAGCTGTCTGCTCCGCTACATAGATATTATCACACTAATCGCGATTTGCAAACGGATTTTAAAAAATTATCCTCTGTGCGAGTCAAGATATGCCTGCAGTATGATCGTCGCCGCAACCTTATCTATCACCTGCTTGCGCTTTTCTCTGCGCACATCTGCGTCGATAAGCATTCTCTCCGCCGAAACCGTCGTCAGCCTTTCGTCCTGATAATGCACGGGCAAAGCCGAACGTTGCGCAAGCAAATCTCCGAATTCGCGCGTTATGCGGGCTCTGTCGCCCTCCGTGCCGTCCATATTTTTGGGCAGACCGAGCACGAACGCGTCCGCGTCCTCCTTGAGCGCATAATTGCAAAAATACTCGATGTCCGCATTTACGTCTCCCTTTTTGCGCACGTACGTCTCCCGCGGATTTGCGGTTATACCCAGCAGATCGCTCACCGCAACGCCTATCCTCACGTCGCCCACATCCAATGCTATTTTGTGCTTTTGCATTGCGATCACCTCTTGTTTTCGATATTCTAAACGGTTATTATCTCATCAAAGTGTTATTGCCGCCGAAGCCCGACCGCGTTCTTCTCGCATTTGCGCGCGGCTTGAACGCCCTCTCGCCTATTTGATCGTAATACGGTTCCGCCTTGAATACGAGAACCAAAACGCCCGCGATCAGCGTCGCCGCGGAGAAAACGAACAGTATGGACCAAAACACAGACACGGCCACAATCACGCCGCCCAACGTATCCGCAAACGCCGAAAGCACCATGCCGCCTATAAGCGCAAATACGCCTATAAATACTATCCAGAACGCGACGAGCAGCGAGCCCTTGTTGCCGTTGGACACCTGCCGCATATCCTGACGCGTATTCCAATTCACGTTGCCGTAGCGCATATCGCAGTATATGTGCAAAGCCGACGCGCCTATTATCGCCATGCTAACGCACAGTACGAACAGGAACACGCTCAACAAATCGAGCTTATAAAGCGCGAACGCCAGAATGACCTGTATGACCATCACTATGCCGGACGGAATGAGCGACAGCAAAAACTTCGCCTTTATGCTGTCTTTGGCGCGTATGGGCAGAGATTTGCTCAAATAAAACGCCTTGCCCTCTCTCGTATACGCGAGCATCGACATCATGTTGGTCCCGCCGAGGAAAATCAACGAGTAAAGCACTATATACGACAGCTTCAGCATCGAATTGAGATACATCGGCGTGTTCTCGTCCGCAGTCTGCATGTTTCCCGCAAAAAACATAATTGCGGTGATCACGGGACAAATAAGAATGTTTGCTATGCAGGACATGGCAAGATTGGAGTTTCTGATTATACTCTTGAAATCCTTCCTCATCAGAGAAACGACGATATTGCTCTGTTTAAAGCTTGAGTTTTTACGCGAGGTTTCCGCATGAGTCTCAAGGCGTTTTTCGTTTATGCGGCGGTAAAACAGCATTGCCGCGAGCAGCATGACCGCCATCATACCGACGGTTATAGCAAACGATATGCCGAAGTTTTTCCCTGCGGATATTCCGAGGCAAAAGTCGATCATCACCTTGTTGGGATACATCACTTTTGCGAATATACCGAGTCCGTTCAAAGCGTTTTGCGGCAAAGACGGGTCTATCTCTTCGCCGCTTCCCTCGTATTTGCTCATAAAGTATACGAGCAAAAGATATCCCACCATTATGAGCACGTAAAACAGCAGCGACAGCACCGTTTTGAGCACGGATCTGCCCTTAAAAAACGAGCCTATGTAGGAAAGCGGCATTGAAAACAGCGTGATTATGAACAGCGGCAATATCGGAGCGACGGCGGCGATAAGAAATACCAACGCGAAATAGCCGTAAAACATCGCTCTGCCCAACGCGGCATAAACGATCGACACAGTAAGCAGCGAGGGAATGAGCACCGACGCCGTTATGCTCAACGCATTGAGATACACAAGCGCGAATTTGGCGAAAAATACCGCCGTCGGTCTCACGGGCAAGGTGTTTAAAAACGGAGTATCCGGCGAGTTGTACAGCGCGTTCATCACGTTGAACAGCGATATAAACAAGACGAACATCTGCACCGCGGACACCATAACGTTGCTCACCGCGGACAGCGCGGCTACGTCGGGAATAATCACCGCAAACGCGCCGCCGATAATGCACGCCAATACGGCGAGCGGGATCATACCGAGCAAGGTAGTCACCGTCGCGGGCAATTTGCGTTTACCGTTGCTTCCTATACGCCGCGAATATTGATTTTTGAAAAGAACATTAAATACCAACAAAAAATCTTTCATAATCAAGCTCCGTCAGATAGCGGCGTCCTCTGTCAGCTTCAGAAAAAGCTCTTCGAGCGAGCTGTCTTTATTCCTCTCCTTCAGCTCGTTTATAGTGCATGTAGCGATAAGATGTCCGTCGTCGATTATGCCTATCCTGTCGCATATTTTTTCCACGACCTCGAGCACGTGAGAGCTGAAAAACACGCTGTTGCCCCTATCCGCATGCTCGCGCATGAGCTGTTTCAGATGAAATGCGGATTTCGGATCCAGCCCCGTCATGGGCTCGTCGAGTATCCACACCTTGGGCTCGTGAATAAGCGCGCCGATTATATTGAGCTTTTGCTTCATGCCGTGCGAATATGACGAGATCTGATTTTTTATCGCGTCGCGCAGGGAAAACGCGTCGAGATACTGCTCAAGTCTTTCCTTTCTCAACGCCGATGGCACGTCGAAAACGTCGCAGATGAAGTTTATATACTCCTCGCCCGTCAAGCCCTCGTAAAGCACGTGATCGTCGCTGACGTATCCGAGCAGTTTTTTTGCCGCTATCGGATCGTCCTTCAGGCTTATTCCGTCCACAGTCACAGACCCTTCTTCAAATCTTATGATGTTGGTTACGCACTTTATCGTCGTGGATTTTCCCGCTCCGTTGGGACCGATAAATCCAAATATTTCGCCGTCGTTCACCGTCAGAGTCAAATTATCGACCGACGGCTTTACGCCGCCGGCATAGGTTTTCGTCAAATTGTTTATTTGCAGCATGATTTTCCTCCCCGCTTCAATTCTTTTTTGCAGGCTTGCGAGACGCCTGCCTCTCTTTGATTATTTTTTCAAATCCGTTTTCCGTAGGACGGTAAAACCTTTCGTCCTTAAGCTCGTCAGGCAAATACTGCTGTTCTACCCATCCGCCGTAGCTGTGCGGATATTTGTATCCGCTCACGGCTTCTTCCTCGCCTTTATAGTTGGGATCCCGCAGATAAAGCGGCACGCTTTCGTGCTTCACGGTTTTTACGGCGTTGTCCGCAAGCTCCAACGCCTCGACGACCTTGTTGGATTTAGGCGCTTCGGACACGTATATTATGCCCTCCGCAAGCGGTATACGCCCCTCCGGCAGGCCTATGCGCTCGAAGGCGGCGACGCAGGACTGCGCAACCACAATGGCGTTGGGGTCTGCAAGCCCGACGTCCTCGCATGCGTGTATCATTATCCGCCTGCCTATAAGCAGCGGGTCGCAGCCGGCTTCGATAAGCCTCTCCGCCCAATACAGCGCCGCGGACGAATCGCTGCCGCGCATGCTCTTTATAAACGCGGAGATCATGTCGTAATACATGTCCTCGGTCACGCAAAGCGCTTTTTGCTGTATGGACTGCTCCGCGACCTCTTTATCCACTCTTACAACGCCGTCCGACCCCGCATGAGTTGTGACGCAGGCGAGCTCCAACGCGTTGAGCGCGGTGCGCATATCGCCGCCGCTCGCCCAGGCAATATGGTTCAAAGCCTCGTCGGAAACCTCTATATCGAGGTTTCCCAGCCCCTTTTCCTTATTAGTCAGCGCACGCTTCAGCCCTTGACGGATATCGTCCTCGGTGAGTCTCGAAAAATTGAAAACGCGACATCTCGAGACGATTGCTCGCGTCATGCTTGTATATGGATTTTCCGTAGTGGAGCCTATAAATATAATATATCCCTGCTCTATGGCGGCGAGCACGCTGTCCGATTGCGCTTTATTCCACCTGTGGCACTCGTCAAGCAAAAGATACGTGCGCTTGCCATATATACGCAAGAGGTCTTTTGCCTCTTCTATGACCTTTTTGGCGTCAGCCACGCCGCTCGTCACGGCGTTGAGCTTGACGAAGTTGGCGTTTGTACTCTCGGCTATTATGTTTGCAAGCGTGGTCTTTCCCGTACCCGGAGGTCCCACCAGAAGAGCGCCCTTAGGCAGCCTGGCACCGATATCCGTATATTTACGTGGATTATGCAGGAAATCCACCAACTCATACAAAGAGTCCATGGCCTCCTCCTGTCCCGCCACATCCTTAAACAGGA
>CANDBZ010000080.1 GCA_947383095.1 uncultured Clostridia bacterium
AGCGACAACTCGCCTATAAGCACAAATTCCTTATACAGCTTGCACTCTATCTGCCCCGACGCGACAAGTATGCCGATTGCCGTAGCAAGGTCGAAAACAGGGCCCTCTTTCTTTGTATCGGCAGGCGCGAGATTGACCGTAATGCGCTTTGCGGGATACTGAAATCCGCTGTTTTTTATAGCCGAACGGACGCGCTCTTTGCTCTCTTTCGTAGCAGTGGAAGCAAGCCCCACCATATCGTAGCCGGGCAAGCCGCTGTTGATATCCACTTCGACGTCAACGGCATATCCCTTTAAACCGTCAAGCGCATATCCGCTTATTTTTGCCAACATCTTTCGTATCCGCCTTATATAATTATAAAGTCAATAAATTTTAGCACACAAATCATTAAAATGCAATTAAAAAGCGGCTGTGATAAGCCCATCTCAACCGCTTGATTTTCTCATTCTCGATTTCGCCGCGTTAGAATATCGAATTTACCGATAGAAAAAATTATTCTTTTGGTTCATCCTTTTCGTCGCGATTTTCTTTCTCGGTCGAAATATCGTCTTTGACCGTCTGCGACGATAAATAATCCCGCAAAAGCTTTTGTTTATCCTCGTCCGACATGTTTTCGACCGAAAGCTTTTGAGGCGCGGCAGCCGCGTTCTCCTTTGCGAGCCTGTCTCTGACGTACCCGACCGCAATCAAAACGACTACAATGCAGAGAGGCAAAGCGATGAGCACTACATACCCGTACCAATGCGACAAAAATTTTCGCAAGCCCGTTACAAACGCCGATTTGCGAACATACTTCGCCTTGACGTTTGACGGCGAAAGCCGCCATTCGTCCGCGCCGACGTTTTTATTGTCGCCCTTCGTGCTGAAATACAGCACGGACCCATCCTCTTCCGACAGCGCTACGCCAATGATCCTATGCGTTATATTTTGCCCTTTCAACGGACCTTGAGGCGCGATGAACGTAATAATATCGCCCTCCTTAAGGGACTTTATACCCTCCGCGTCGAGTTTTTTCGCGATTATTACGTCTCTCTTTTCCAACGTGCCCGACATGCTGTCCGAGACGACTTCAAACATATAGTAACCGAACAGGCTCGAGTCTCCGCCGCTCTTTCGCTGCCAAAGCAACAGCGCGACGGCAACGACCAAAAACACGAAGACGAGCGCAATCACCGTTGTGCTGACTATATTGTAAACCTTTTTGGCTTTGGATCTGTTTTCGGTTTTTCCGCCCATAAACGTTCACGGCATCGATTGCTCGACGCCGTCGTGATCACTCTTTTTTATCCTTTTTCTTGGTCTTGAAGGTCACGCCGAACGGGCTGTTCGGGTCCCTGTCGTTCTTAAAGCTTATGCCGCCTACGCCGACCTTGCTTTCGTCGACGAGTTCTATATTTTTCTTTTTGCGCGGTTTCTTTACGGACGCGGCTTCTCCGCTCTTGCTCTGCTCTTTTGCCGCCTCGGCGTTCTCCGCCTGCGAGTCGGCGGGGGCGGAGACCGTTTCGCCATTGTCGTTTCCGCTGTCCGCAGCTTCGGAAGGCTCGGCTTGCGCGTTAACGTCGTTTTCGTCGGGAGAGTCTTGCGCATCGTTATCCGTCAAGACTTCAGCGGGGTCGTCTTCATCGTGCTCTTCGACTAAAATATAGCCGTCATCTTCCGCTAAATCATCCTCGGCGTTGCCGTACGCTTCGGGCTCGACCGTGTCTTCTCTTTGAGAGCTCTCGGGGCTTTCCTGCGTTTTAACATCCGCAGCTTCGATATTCTCATTTGCAGCTTCGCCGCTATCCGCTACGGGAATATTCTGTCCGTCGACGTCGCCGGTTTCAGTCTCCTCGACGGGCTTCTCCGCTTCTTCGACATTGCTCTCTTCGGGCGCGAGCATTGCGTTTTTATCATGCTCTATTTTTTCTAGTCCCTTGCGGCGCTCTTCCTCGATAGCCTCTTCGTTTTTGATCGCGGCTATACGAACGCGCTGATAGCTGAACGGGTCTATACCGAAATAAACGAGATCGTCGTCGCCGTGGCGCACTTTGCCCTCCAGATCGAAACGCAGCTTTTTAAACGCCTGCGAGCGCTTTTCCATATCCTCTCTGCGGCGACGGATACGGTCCTCTCTTTCTCTTTCGTCTATCTCTTCCTGCTTTATTCTGCGATAAGACGTGAGACAACGGTCTATCGCGTCCTTGACCTTGGCGATATCCTCCTGCTTGAGCTTGTCGTCGTCGGGACGCTTATACAGCTTGCGCACGTCGAATAAATGCTGATCGAATTTCTCCGCGTCGGGCTCGAGATCTACCTCTTCCTGATCCGCCTTGGGCGCCATTTCCTTGATACGCTCTATCTCGACGGGGCGTTCTACGCCGACCTCTTGAGAAATTTCCTTGTCCGCTTCCTTCTTCTGTTCCTCGACGTCGGGCTGCTTTTCGCTGTCTTGAGGCGTTTCGGCAGGCTGCTCCTGTTCCAAGGGAGTCTCTGCGTCCTCCGCTTCCTGCGGGGTCACCTCTTCGACGTTTTCCTCCTCCTGCTCGTTTTCGACGGCCTCGTCAAGCTTTTGCGCGTATTCGTCGCGGTTGAGCTCGTCCTTTTGGAAGTCCATATCGCCTACGCGCAGAAAATCGGCAAACTCCTTGTCCTCCATGTTCATGTCCGTCTCGTGCTGGTCGTACAAGCTCTCGAAAAGCATGGTATTGAGAGTCACCATGTTTTTAAGGTTTTCTACGCCGCCGCCGTCGACGGGATAATCCTCGACTTCGTCGGAGGTCGAAAAGCCGCCTGTCACGTTGTATGTCTCTATAAACTGCCACAACGTCAAAGCCTTTTTAAAATTAGGCTCCTTCAAAATGACGTTGGTGCGCATGATAGGCGGTCTGACCGGCGCGGAATTGCGCATGGATTTTGCAAACGACGAGGACAAAAAGTCCGTGATAATCCTGTCTATCTTCGCAACGCGCTCTATCTTGGTAAGCGTATCGGGGTCGAGCCTCATGACCTCGTCAAAGCTCAACTGCGCAAAATATTCCGTACGGTATGTGACTTTTTTGCTTGGCAAATTAAAGCGCGACTCGATATCCAGTTCAAGCACGTCCTGCGTGGCGGAAGCCTTTTTGATCTTATCGTAGCGCATAGTGACAAAGTCCTTGAGCTTAAGCAGCAAGGTATAAATAAAGCGGTTTTCGTATATTTCAAAGGATTCTTCCTTGGTTATGTTAAGGATCTTGCTGGGCGTGACCATGCCGTCCTTATCCACCTTTGAAATCATATTCGTGTGCTGTGCGAGGAACTTGACGGACTCCGTTGAAATACTGCGCGCCAAGGAAACGTCGACGATATCCTCCTCCTGCACGATGAAGTTACGGGGAGGGCGCACGAGAGGATCGAGATTGGGCAAAATCTCCTCTAGGGTGTTTATCCAATCGATGGAAATGTCCTGTATCAGGCGTTTTTTCGCCAATTTAAAGCTGGACGACCCTTTGTCGACCCGCGTTTTAAACTGCTCGTAAAATTCCTCGTTTTTGAGGACGGAGACAATTTTGTGCGCATACTGCCTGTATACGTCTTTCGTCAGTTTATTATCTGCCATAAATCCCCGATATCATATCGCTTGCGGAGCCGTTGCGACGACGCCGTTAAAATCAGAACAACTTCTTGAGGCGGTTGATGTATTCTTTGCTTTCCTGCATGTTTTCTTCACCGAAAAGCTCGCTCAAATACAGCACCAGACCGTCGATTTCGTCGCGGATATAGGACAGGTTCAACGACTCGAATTTTCTGAATATCTTATTGCAAAGAACGTAGTCGAGACCGTCCAATTCGCTTCCGCCGCAACCGACGTACGAGGGAACAAACTCCTTCAACTGCTTCACGATACGGTTGCCGAACGCAAGACGAAAATGCTCTATAACATAGTCGTCAAGCTGATTTATCTTGTCGAGATTATCCTGCGAAACCTGATGCTCCTCCTGCGCCTTTTTAAACTCCGCCTCGAGATGCTTATAGCTGATAAACAGATTATCCTCCCACGGAGCCTCGAAAGCTATGCCCTTGCTGTTGATGTTGATGGGCATGGCGCGGTCGTAAACCTTATCGGAAATCGCAAACGTGGAGTCGTCGTTGTTCGCCGTGCCGATAAACCACATGTTTTGAGGAAGCTGAAATCTGCCCTTTTCGATATGCTTGGGGTCGTTCGCCCAACCGGAGGGAACAAGGTCGACGATCCACTCGTCGCGGGACGGCATTTCGAGGATTGACAGCATTTCCGCAAAATAGTATTCGACGCGCGCGATGTTCATTTCGTCGAGGACGGTGAGGTAGATCTGATCGTTCCAGGTCGCCTCATACATCTTCTTCAAGACCTCGGTTTCGTTAAAGCGCTTCGTAAATTCGTTGAAGTATCCAAAAAGCTCCGTACGGTCGCGCCACGATGGCTGCACCGACGCGATTGTCGCGGGATTGTTGAGGAAAATACCCATTGCGTGCGGAAGCGAAGTTTTACCAGTACCGGATATACCAGATCGGAAGAGCGTCGTGTAGGGAAAGAGTGTCCGTGAAGGTGT
>CANDBZ010000081.1 GCA_947383095.1 uncultured Clostridia bacterium
GTTTATCAAAGCGAGCAGTACGTGCCGAAGAAGGAATACAACGTCATCACCTATTTCCCGTATGAGATAAGCAAGCGGTACTTTTATATCGCTCCCAAGAAAGTGGAAAAGACAAGATGGCTGACTTATCCCATTCTCATAAGGTGTTCCAAGTTTTACGACGTGGTTATCAAGGAGGACGCAAATGAGTAAAACCTATCTCGACAGAAAGAATCCGAGCGGCGCGTATGCGTTTATAAGCTATTCGCACGAGGACAGCGAGGCTGTGAGCAAGGCTTTGACTGCGCTTAACGGTTACGGCGCGGATTTTTGGTATGATACGAAGCTCAAGACGGGCGATAATTGGAAGGAAAAGGTGAAGGAAGTCACCTCCAATAAAAACTGCTGCGGCATCGTTTATTTCATAAGCGACAGCTTTATCTTCAGCGACGCGTGCCTCGAAGAATTTGAAATGTACGAGCGACTTAAGAAAGACCACGGTAAATTCGACGCCGTCTATATTTTTGTGGGCGACGAGCAGTACGGCAATTTCAACGAGTTCCGCACGGCGACGACGGGTAAGCTTATCCAAAAGCACGGCAACGAAGCTTTTGACAAGGTTTGGTCGCGCGTAGGATATTATTCAGGCGCGGTAGACGCGGATAGGATTTTCCAAATCGTGTCCAAGGACAATATCGATGACGACGTATTTGTAAAGAAAGTGTTCAACGATGTTTTTGCGGCTTGGGGATGCGCTTCGCAGGAGGAGTGCAAGATCGACGCGCTCGTAGAAGACGGGATCGTTACAAAGGATTACCGCCTGTTGGAGCGTTGCCGCATCGTCGAAAATATCGTCAATTACAAAAACGTAGATTGGAAGGTTTTCAATTATAACGGAGACACCTTGAGCGCGATGCTTGTGAGCGACAGTCTGTATGCCGCGACGTGTCTGTCTCTTGCCAAAGACTCGATGAAATCTATAAACGACAGCGTTAAAGCGTTTCAGTCCGGGGTTGCGGACGAGGCTTGCGAAAAGGCGAAGCATTTTAAATTCAGCGACGAATTCTTTAAGTGTATAAAATGCGACGGGGAGGGCAACGCGATAAGATTTTTGCGCGCCTCGGAGCACGAAAATCATTATTTGCGACTCCGCGAGGCGCTTGAAAAGCCGCCTGTTGCGGATTCCGCCGACGACGGATACTTCTTCGTGCAGGATAACGGCGGCAAGCTTTTGTTTGCGGACAGGAGCAGCGACGACGTCTACAGACATATACACGTCGACGCGTACGCGAGCATTATGCCCGTGATCGACATAGACTACGTCAAATACAGAGAGTATGCTTTGCGTTTGAATAAGCGTTGACAGCGACAAAACGGACAAAGCCGCGCGTTTTATGCACAAAATGCGCGGCTTTTACAATTCTATGCACGCAAAGGTTGACTATTTGCGGCGTATAACGTATAATATATGAATAATTATGCAATAGAGGTGTTTTATGAAATATGAAAACGGATATGTTGACAGCTTTAGGCGACTTATTCAGTGCCCGACGGTGACGGAAAGCGGTCACGAGTATTTTGAGGCGTTTCACAAGGTGCTTGACGAGGAGTTTCCTCACGTGGCGGCGACTTGCGAGAAGATAGAGCTCGGCAGAGACGTTTTGCTTTATAAGTGGACGGGCAAGGACAGCGCGCGTCCCGTGGTGCTTATGGCGCATCAGGACGTTGTGCCAGCTGTAGGCGGAGATTGGAAATACGATCCGTTCAGCGCGACCGTAGAGGACGGCAAGGTGTACGGCAGGGGCGCAATGGATTGCAAAAATACGCTCTTCGGCACTATACAGGCGGTCGACGAGCTTATCGAAGAGGGCTTTGTACCGGAGCAGGACGTGTATCTTTCATACAGCGACTGCGAGGAGACCTCTGGTCCCGGAGTGGAGCTTGCAAGAGATTGGTTCAAGGCGCAGGGTATCAAGCCGTGTATCGTCATCGACGAGGGCGGCGCGATCATCCGCAAATTCATGAAAAACATGACAAAGGACGCTTGCATGGTCGGCATCCTCGAAAAGGGCTATGCCGACGTTAAGTTCATAGCGCGCGGCAAGGGCGGGCACAGCTCGCAGCCGCCGAAGAATACTCCGATTGCGCGTCTGGGCGGATTTATCAACTACTGCGAGAAGCACACCATATTCAAGTCGAAGATGTCCGCGCCGTCAAAGGCGATGATCAAAGGGCTGGGCGACGTGATGACGCAGCCGCTCAAGGGGCTTGCGAAGCTGTTTGGCGGCTCCTGTCTGCTTGCCAAGCTTGCGCCGAAGATCGTGCCGTCATACGGCATGGCAATGTATCAGACGACTATGGTCTTCACCATGATGCAGGGTGCAACCGCGCCCAACGTGATACCGCAAGAGGCGTGGGTCAACGCAAACCTGCGTTTCTCGCCTAACGACACAAGCGAAAAATGCTTCAAAAAGCTGCGCAAGATCGCAAAGAAATTCGATCTCGATATGGAGGTTACAAAGAGCAGAGAAGCTTCGCCGATGGTGGACTTCACAAGCAAGGAATACAAGATCTTCACCGAAGCGGTGAAGAAGACTTATCCCGACGTTGCGATCGTGCCGTATCTGATGTTCGGCGGTACGGACTGCCGCACCATGCAGGAGATAGCGTCCACGGCAATACGCTGCACGCCGTGCAAGCTTTCGACGGCGCAGCTCGGAGGCATGCACGCTTCCAACGAAAGCGTCGATATTTCCTCGCTCGGCGAGACGGTGGAGTGCTTTAAAAACTTCCTCAAAATGTACAAATAAGTATTTGTGAAAAATAAATATAAATTTGTCAAAAAATGTCGTAAAATGCTTGCGGAAAGGGAGGAAACGTGCTAATATATTAATAGAAAGTTCGGGACGCGATCTTGCTTCTCGAGCCGATGCTTAAGATAAAACTTGAGGTATACATAAGATAAGCGTAACTCATGATAAGGACGGCGACAGCCGTCTTTATCATATCAGGGTTGCGGCAATGAATGCACGGTGTGACAAATAATTTGAAGTACTGATGACCCCAAAGGCACGCGAGAAAAAGCAAAAGACGTACGAAAGACAGTGAAGCACTGAAGAAACTAAAAAGCACGAATGAGGACGGAGAAGCACGCAGGATAAGCTTGAAAAGCACGAATGCATTTGCAACACAAATGACATGAAAAGCACGAAAGAATCACGTGGCGAAAGCAAAGACGGCGGATATCCGCCGTCTTTGTTTTCAGCCCCAAAGAGCAAAAGCGACGCATTTTGCGCCGCTTTTGCAATCTCCCCACAAATTGTGATAAAACTTTCAGTTGTTTATTTTATTGCCGTTCGTGTCATAGTCCCCGTCAGTGCAATGCAGAGTGTAGTTGCCTGTGTTTTTATTCCAATAGTTGCCTTTTAAAATCGCATCCCATTCTGCCTTTGTGCCGTCAAAGTGTATATTTGTGAGTCTAGTGCAATTATAGAACGCACTCCAACCAATACTTGTTACGCTTTTTGGTATGATAATGCTTGTAAGTCCGCTACAGCCAAAGAACGCCAACTGTCCAATGCTCGTTACGTTGGAGGGTATAGTTATGCTTGATAGTCCTATGCAATTCTGAAATGCGTAATCTCCAATGTTTGTCACACTTCCGTCTGTTGGAATAATGCTATTTTTACAAGCGAAGACTAAAGTTTTACTTATAGTTTCTATTAAGCAATTTCCGTTGCTATGATATCGACTGTTGCCGCTTGACACTGATATATTAGTAATGCCATGGCAACCTGAAAATGCAGACTGTCCGATATATGCCACGTTTTTTGGTATGTTTATGCTTGTAAGCCCGCTACAATCAGCAAACGCGTTATTGCCAATATATGTGACGTTGTCCGGTATTGTTATGCTCGTAATCCCAGTGCAACCTTCAAATGCACAACCGCCAATCTTTGTAACATTGTTCGGTAATATTATGATTGTTAAATTGCTACAATTAGAAAATGCACCGTGCAAAATATTCCCTCCTGTTACAGTTACTTTTTTGAGAGATTTGGGTATATAATAGTAGCCGTATGAATAGGTAGTGGGTGTTTGGGCATAACTTTGTTTAGTTGCAATTCCTCCTGAATAACTGTCGGTACCAAATAAATGACCTAAAGGATACTGATAATCATCGTGTTCTGATTTGAAGTAAGCACTGCCAATAAAAGGTATTGTAAGTTCTGTTAGGCTACTACAAGCGGATAGAACTCCTGGACTAATGACTTGTACATTGTTGGGTATAGTTAGGTTTGTAAGCTGGTTACATCCATTAAAAGCACCTTCTCCTATACTGTTTATGTTCGTTGGTATACTAATGTTTGTGATAGAGGTGCAACCGACAAATGCCCATGGCAAAATACTCCATAATGTTAGACTTGTTGGTATATGAAGGTCAGTTACTAATTTATCATTTAAGTATAAATTATGAGC
>CANDBZ010000082.1 GCA_947383095.1 uncultured Clostridia bacterium
GTGATGAAGCATACGTCGACGTTGCTCACATACGGTCTTATAAGCTTGTTCCTTCGCGGCTTTACCTCTTCGATCACAAAGCTGTCGCGCTCTTTTGCGACCGCGACGAAGTCTCCCACCAAAATATTTCCGTCCGACTTGAGCTTTTTCCTCGCAAAACAGATTTTTACGCCGTTTTCAGTATCGACGAAAAACTTGGAAGCCACCGCCTTTATGACTCTGCCGTCGTACAGCTTGCTCATAACGTCTTATCTCCGTCCGCCTCGTGTAAATATCTTCTGCGCAGCTGACCGCACGCGCCTTCGATATCGTTGCCGAGGCTCTTGCGCACGGTTGCGGACACTCCGAGCTTTTGCAGCTTCCTCAAAAACTCCGTAGCGGCGTCCGTAGTCGGCGCGCGAAAATCATTTTCCTTGACCTCGTTGAGTCTTATCAGATTGACGTGCGACGGAAAGCCCGACGTTATCCTTGCAAGCTGTCTCGCGCAGTCGTCGCCGTCGTTTTTTCCCTTTATAAGCGTATATTCGAATATGACCCGTCTGCCCGTCTTTTCAAAATAATATCTTGCGCTTCTCACAAGCCGCTCTATCCCGAACGCTTTGTTGACGGGCATAAGCTCGCTTCGCAGCCCGTCAAACGGCGCGTGCAGGCTTATGGACAAAGTCACTTTATGTCCGCTGTCCGCAAACTTTTCTATTTTGTCGCAAAGCCCCGAGGTGGACAGCGAAATATTGCGCTCGCTTATATTCAGCCCGTTTTCGTCCTTTACCGCGTCCAGAAATTTAAGGACGTTGTCGTAGTTGTCAAACGGCTCGCCGCTGCCCATAAGCACAAGCTTGTTGACCGCGCGCTCTTTAGCGTTGCCGCCGTTGTCGCGATTGACGGCGACAACCTGCCCCAGCATTTCGCCCGCAGTGAGATTGCGCGTCAGCCCGTCAATGCCGCTAGCGCAAAATTTGCAGCCCATGCGGCATCCTATCTGCGTAGAAAGACACAGCGTGTTGCCGTAGTCGTGCGGCATATATACTCCCTCGATGAGATTGCCGTCGCAAAGCTTGAAAAGATATTTTTTAGCGCCCTCGCGTCCATGAAATACGTCGAGAACGGCGACAGGATTGGCAATAAAATTCTCCTGCAAATACAGCCTCAATTCCTTTTTCAACGACGTCATTTCATCAAAGCCCGCGCCCGAGTTGAGAAAGGACGCGATCTGCGCTCCGCAATACGCGGGATGATCGGGCAGCAACGCCGCGATTTCCTTTGCCGATAAGCCCAGCAGCTGTATTTTGTCTTGAGTTTCCGCCATTATTTGCGCACCTTCTTCAGTCTTGCGATATAAAATCCGTCGTATTCTTCATGAGGCAATATCTGCACCCAGCCGCGATTGTCTGCGTATTTGCCGCCGTCTATATGAGTTGCGGCGGCGATGCTTTCAAGCTCGAAGCCGCCCTCTTCCAACAGGCTGTTTACGACCTGCCCGTTTTCCTCGTCAAACAGCGTGCACGTGGAATACACCAGATATCCGCCCTCTTTCACATACTTTGCCGCGTTATGCAAAATCGTCTTCTGCACGGCGGACAACTCAATGACTTGCTCCTCTCCGCGCGACAGAAAAACGTCGGGATGCTTCAAAAAAGTGCCGAAGCATGAGCAAGGCGCGTCCGCGAGCACAAAATCGAACGCGTTTATCCAATTTCCGTTGAGCCTTGTCGCGTCGTACTCGACGGCTTTCACATTGGGAACGTGCATACGCTGCTTATATTTTTGTATAAGCGCGATACGGTGAGGATGAAGCTCGCACGCCGTCACGGCGCTATGCGGACAAAGCTCGCTTATGTACACCGCCTTGCCGCCCGGCGCGGAGCATAGATCCAATATAGCGCCGCCGTCGCGTGGCGCCAACGCCTGCACCGCAAGCATGCTCGACGGAGATTGAAATGTGATATATCCCTTGTCGAACAGTCGTTTCACCGTATCCGTCGCCTTGACGACAATGCCCCCCACGTCGCTGATCCTATAGCCGTCGCCTGCCTTTTCGAGCGCGCGCTTCACTTCGTTTAAATCGGTCAACCTGCCGTTGACCCTTATATGCTCCTCATGCGAGGATCGAGCGCCGACTATTTCCGTCGCCGTTTCCTCGCCGTACTGCGCGATGAGTTTGTCTATAAACCACTGCGGCTTCGAATATGTTACGCAAAGGTAATTTTCGTCGCCCTCGGACGGCAAAGCGTATTCTTTGCCCGCAACCCTTTTGAGCACCGCGTTGACAAACCCGCTCGCGCCGCCTTTGCCGACAGCTTTGACCGCCTCAACGCATTCGCTCACGATCGCAAACGCGGGCACGTCCGTCAGATTTTCAAGCGCGTACACTCCGAGCTTAAGCATGATCCAGACCGCGCGCTGCGGCTTTTTGTCTATGAGTTGAGAAAGAATATATTCGCATTTTATGTCGTTTTCCAGCACGCCGTAAACGAGCTTGGTCGTCATATCGGTCGTGCCGACCTTTGCAAACGCCGCGTTGCCGTACGCGCCGTCTGCGTATATCTGCCCGAGAATACGGTATGCCTGCAAAAAATACTTTTTCATTTGCCCAAGACCGTGCCCGCAGGGATAGACCTGCCTCTCAAAAACTCCGTATCCGACATGCGCTTCGCTCCCTCGAGCTGAACGCTCTTAAGCCTTATAAAAACGTTGCGGTCGTCGGACGTGACGACAAGTCCTTTTTTCTCGTCGGCGGCGACCACAACGCCGCTTTCTTCGATCTTAAAAATATCTCCGCCGCTCTTTTCCGTTTTCAAAATAAACTCCAAGCCGCAAACGACGGATTCGTCCCCGTCTATGACTTCCACCTCAAACACCTTCAAGGTCTTGCCGTTGAGATAGGTGTAAGCGGACGGCCAAGGCGTCATTCCGCGCACGAAGCAATCGAGCTCCCTCGCACTTTTGTTGAAATCGATGAGTCCGTCCGCCTTGGATATCATGCCGCAATGCGTCGCAAGCGCCGCGTCTTGCGGCACAAACTCCGCCTCGCCGTTTTCAAGCAAGCCTATCGCCTCGACTATCGCCTCGCCGCCGAGCGCGGCAAGTCTGTCAAACAGCTCGCCGGCGGTCTCCTTTTCGCCTATATCGACGCGTTTTTGCAAAAGTATATCCCCCGCGTCGACCTCCTTGAACGTGCGCATTATCGTCACGCCCGTCTCTTTCTCCCCCTCTATTATCGCGTGCTGTATGGGGGAAGCTCCGCGATATTTGGGCAAAAGCGACGCATGCACGTTGAGCACGCCGTGCTTCGGGATAGCCAAAAACTCCTCCGATAAGATCTGACCGAAGGCCGCCGTCACCGCGACGTCGGGCGCAAGCTCCCTTATCTTTTCAATGCCGTCCTTTGAAACCCTGTCGTATTCCAACACCGGTATACCGAGCTCCGTCGCGGTCGCCTTAAGAGGAGACGGCTGCAACGAATAGCCTCTGCCCGCCGGTTTATCCGGAGCAGTCACGACGGCGCACACAGGATATACCGCGTGCAATTTTTCAAGAACGGTTGCCGAAAAGTCCGGCGTACCCATAAAAACGATTTTCATAAAACCTCTTTTCGGCGTTATTCGCCGTCTGTGATATCGGTTGCCTTTGAAGTGTACACAATGCCGTCGAGATGATCCATCTCGTGCATGAAAGCGCGCGCCGTAAAGCCGTGCACCTTATACTTTTTCATATCGCCGTTTCTGTCCTGCGCAAGCACCGTCACCTTCATCGGGCGCGTCACAGTGCCGTATTTTTTCGGGACGGACAGACATCCCTCCGCGCCCGTCTGCTCGCCGCTTTGCGATTTCAGCACGGGGTTTATAAGCTCGAAATAGCCGTCCTCCGTGTCCACTACGCAAACGCGCTTTAACACCGCCACTTGAGGCGCGGCAAGCCCCGCTCCGTTCGCCGCCTTAACGGTATCCTTCATGTCGTCAAGCAAGCTGTGGAGACGGGCGTCGAAAACGTCGACCTCTCTGCATCTTTTATAAAGTATAGGGTCGGGCACTTTTACAATAATACGTTTCGCCATATTTTCCTCTTATAGTTGTTATATCAGGCTTTGCGGATTGATTTCCACAAATATGTTTCCCTTTTTAGGACGGTTTTCGTCCGCTATCGCATATATTTTGGGTATGACTTCGCCAAATTCCTCCGGCGATATTCTCATGAGCGTCTGATATCTTATGAGCCCGTTCATTCTGTTCACGGGAGACTTTGCCGCGCCGAGATACACGAATTTGCCGTGTTCGCTCTCCAATTTTTGTATTGCGCGATAAACGCTCCTCGTGCAATCGACAACGTCCTGCTCGTCGGCGGAGGCAAGCAATACGCGCACTATTTTCGTATACGGCGGAAATTTTGTCACAAGCCGCGTGTTGATCTCCTTTTTCCAGAACCCGACGTAATCGTAGGTCTTTCCGAAGCGGA
>CANDBZ010000083.1 GCA_947383095.1 uncultured Clostridia bacterium
GCGTTTGAAGCAAGCCTCACCATATAATAATCGTGCAGAGTCTTCATGTCCGCGATATACGTCTCTTTGACAAGCGCGCGGGTAATCAGCTCGGCATATTCCGCGTCGAGAGCGTCGATATCGCCTTGCAATTTGTCAATGCGCTTTGCCGGACTGTCGTCCGTATCGCACTCCATGCGCGAGAAGTCCAAGGTCTGCAAGAACGACGATACCTCTTCCGCAACGTCGTTATGCGCGACGACCGCGAATGGCTGCGTCTTGGCGCTTTCGCCCGCCTCTTCCGCAAAGACAAGGTCGTTATCGCGAGCGAACTCTATAAGCTGCGCGGCGTTTTGAGAGGGAAGACATCCCAAAAATACCGTGGTTTTCTGCGTATTTTCATAGCTCGAATAGGGCTGGTGCAAATCCACGTATTGCCTGTGCACCTCTATCTCGCCCTCAAGCTTGCTCTTTTGCGCTTTGATTTCCTTCTGACGCGAATTTATTTCCTCGAGGTCGGCAATGTTCGCCATTATCTCGACCTCGCGGGCCCCGACGGCGTCGAAATCATCGTAATCCATCCTCGCAATGAAATTGAGAGGTTGCGTTTTGATTGGAGTGTAAATATAGGGATATTCCGATTTCGCGGTTTTTTTGGCAAGCGCCTCCGCCGCCCGTTTTTGGGCTTTCAAAAAATCGAATGCGAATTTTATTCGCGCTATAGAGGAATTGATCTTTTCTGTAGAAACGGAATTGTCCAAACGCGCGGTATCCTCTAAATCGCGCGTTTTGACTATCTCCACGCTCTTTGTCTTGTGGAGAGCCTTAAACAGTTTTTCTCTGTCCCTGCGGTGCCCAACCAGCACCAATTTTTTCATTTCTACAATCATGTTTATCAAGCCGCGTGAGCATGGTATCTCGCGGCGCAACCGGTTTTATTCTTTGATATATTTTGCCAACAGCGCCTCGACCACTCTGTCCGCCGCGTCCGTAGCGGCAGAATTCTTGTCGTCCACAAAAGCGTCCGCGCTCTCCGCGCCCTTTTTTATAAATGTCTGCGAGCGCTCGTCCGCAATGCGGCGAGCCTCCTGCAACGCCTTTTGCCTTGCCGCTTTACATCCGCTTACGGTGAGCTTTTTTTGTCTTTCCGCCTCAGCTTCCGCCTCGAGCACAAGCTCTTTCCCGCGCTTATACGCCTCTTTTTGGAGCTCGTCGGCGCGCTTTTCCGCTTCCTTGACTTCTTTGAGTACGCTTTCTATCATCTTTCGCCGCCTTCGATACGAGAGATCATATCCAACCGTCTTTGGTGCCTTCCGCCCTCGTATTCCTCCGTATACCATATTTTTACGATTTCCGCAGCCTCCGCGGGACTTATCACCCTGCCGCCCAACGCAATGACGTTGGCGTTGTTATGATTTTTGGTAAGCTTTGCCATATACGTATTTGTGACGACGGCCGCGCGAATGCCTTTCACCTTATTGGCGGCTATGGAAATACCGATGCCCGTGCCGCACATCGCCACGCCCGCATCGCATTGACCGTCCGCAACCGCTCTCGCGACCTTTTCGCCGTAAAGCGGATAATCTACGGAGCTTTCGTCAAAGCAACCGAAATCGACCACTTCCGCGCCGAGCTCACGCAAAGCGTTCACAACGCTGTCCTTCAAAACAAATCCGCCGTGGTCGCACCCGACCGCCACCTTTGCCATAGCGAAATCTCCCAAATTTTGTTAATTTGATTATACAACAGCTGTTTGAGAAAATCAATAGAATTATATTTGGCGTCAAAGGTTAAACGTTGATTAAAACCTCGATAATGCGCGAAATATAGTAAATAATGCTCGCAAACCGTATGCCTGCGCACAATAAAACCGCCCGTCTTAAGGACGAGCGGTTTAGCTGCGCTTAAACAAGCTTTTTGAGTTTGGATTTTCTGATAACGTATGCAACGACCGTCCACGCTACCGTTATTACCGCCGCAACCACGAGGCACACTATGAGCGCTACCGCCCAGGTCGGAAGCCCCGCGGGAGTCAGATCCACAAACACAAGCGCGCCGAGATGGTCGGTGGCGTATTTCAATTTGCCTCCCGACACCTCATAGCCCTCCAGCTTGGAGAGACCGCCCTCTTTATTGACGTAATATATCGCCTTCCCTTCGAGAGAACCGACCTCTTGCGGAATATCTATGCTGACGTTCACTCTGTTTCCTTTCAGGTCGACGACCGACTTGCCGTAATAGAGCGACACCTGCACGACCGCGGCTATTGACGCGTTGCTGTCGATATGCGGCATATAAAGGTCGATCTTGGACCACAGATCCATATCCTTTCCGCTGCCGAGCTCTCCGTCCACCACACGCGCTTCAAATCTGTTGGCAACGACCGCTTCCGTCATGGTTATATCGGCGTTGTCCGCCGCGACGAATTTAGTGGAAAGCTCCAAAACTCCCTTGCCGCCGACTATAACGTAGTTATCCTTATTAAGCTTGCCGTCCTTGACCTGAACGTTGAACGCATATCTGCCTGAAGACGTTATGGCGTTTTCAAACTTGAGCTCGGTTTGCTCCTTGGGAAGCACGATATCGCTCGGCAGACCGGCGTCCATAGATACGGAGTACGCCACCTGATAATTTCTTTCGCCGTCATACATATCGGAAAGCGTGACCACTCCGCCGGAGACGGTTTTCTTTTCATAACCGTCCTTTGAGATATCGACGTTGACCTTTGCGCGCATTATCGTGTAAGTGGCGACGACGGTTTCCTTGTTGTAATTGCGGTTGCGTTCCGCAAACTTATCGTTGAGCGCGATCGTAACGCGATATGTGCCTGCGTCGCACATCTCGTTATTTTCGGCGGGAACATACGCGTCGCCCTGCAGCTTCTCGTGGGTGATATCCGCGTCGCCGCTTCTGATGACCACGCCGTCCGCAAAATCAATATGGTTGCCCGTGCCGCTGACTGTATATTTGTAGGATTTTCCGTCATAGGTCTTTGAGCCGTTGCGCACGGACAGCCTCGGGCTCGCCTTTGCGATGACGATCGTGACCGCGTCGCCGCACGTCCACTCCGCAACGTATCCGTTGACGTCGCCCTCGTCCACCTTGACGTGTCTGCGCACTCTTATCACGCCGGCATAGGTATCGGCGTTCACTATGTCGATAACGCTGCCGTCCGCCGCGACAACCGCGATTTCATCCGTAGCGCGAACGTCGCCTTCGATGATGCTCGCCGCCTGCGATGTTCCGTTATACGTGAGATTGTAGGTGTTGTCCGCCGTTTCGCGCAGGCTCAAGCCGTCGACGCTCGGCAGCTCTATGCGCAGCGTGGCGGAATGGGTTTTAAGCTTGAAATCATCGTAAACGGTCATGACCTTGCCGTTTTCAACCTTGAACGCGTCGCCCAAATGCACCCTATAGTTGGACAGTATGTCCAGATCGTCGTAATCCACGCCCGTCGGAGCGTCGAAGTAAGCGACATAGGTTTCGTTTTCGCCGAGCTTTGAACTCAAAATCGCATACTTATAAGCTTCTTCATAGCTCTTGGAAGGATCGGACTCGTCGTACAGCTTTCTGAAAGCGCCGGTTTCCGTATTCAAAATTCCCCACCTGACGACAGGATAATAATTGACTCCGCCCTCGGTGAACAGCGTCACGTCGGTCTCGCCGCTTGCAATGCCGTTTTCTCCGTTAGCATCGAGATAATAACGCCTCACGCTCGGTTCGCCCGCGCCGTATATCTTGATATACGCGCCGCCGTCGCCAGCTATAAACAGGTCCTTACGCGTGACGGTAAGCAAGCTTGTGTCGCCGTTGGTATATTGAGGCACGAACGCAAAGCTGACCGCGTCGCCCGCGTCAATGACGTATTCGCCCGCGACAGTCCCAGCAGAAGGCTTTGACGTGATAAACGTAGCCTTTGCGACCGGCAGAGAGTTGATGTCCGTCAATTTGATGAAGTAAATCTTCGTATTGTTCTCGTCAAATTCTTCGTCCTCCGGGAATTTGACAAATTGGTTATCTGTGGTTCTGGTATACATTCTGGAGCGCAAGGGCAGCTGATAATCGCCCATCGGGATACCCGTCATCGCGACGTAATGGTCAAAGGACAGGAACAAACCGCCCTCCCAGAGTATGACGTCGTACTTCTCGCCTTCCGTATTGCCGTGAGCCTTATACGTTATCTCTCCCTTGACGTCGTTTACGTTGTCGCCGTACGTCATCGTGCCGTCGGCGAGAGACGCGGTTATGGGACGCTTGACGATCGACGCTCTGACG
>CANDBZ010000084.1 GCA_947383095.1 uncultured Clostridia bacterium
CGCGGTCTTCTATATGTACGAATACGGCCTGCTTCCCGACGGTATCTCGCCCACGTACGATAAGCCCTTTGCGGAGCTTTCCGTACAGGAGCTCATAAACTGCACGGACGATGCCATGCTCGAAGCGGCAAAACAGGTTTTGACGCAGCAACGCGATATCATATCGGGTTATGAGGTGGACTTCGGAAAGGACGACATGATAAACGAAATAGTCTATGCCGACTTCGCCTGGAGCGGCGACGCGCTGTGGGCTATCGAAGAGGGCGATTACGACGAGGACACCGATGTCTATCAACTCGGCTACTACGTTCCTCCCGTCGCGAGCAATATATGGTATGACGGCTGGGTCGTGCCAAAGACCGTGCGCAACAAGCTTGCCGCAATGCTGTTTATCGAATACATGTGCCGTCCGGAAATCGCTATCCGCAATTCCATCGAGGTTTGTTACTCCTCCGCCGTCGCAAAGGATATAATGAAAAACAACGAAGAGGTTTGCGCCTATATCGAAGAAAACGAATACGACGTGGACGAATACTTTGACGACGAGGCAAGATATCCGCAGATAAACGAGACGTTGGGCGTCATGCAGGACTTCGGCGACAAAAACGACGCGCTCGTTCAGATGTGGCTGCGGGCGAAATCGGGAGGAGTATCTCCCTCTCTGGGGTGGATACTGCTCGGCATCGCGCTTGCCGTCGGACTTGCGCTCGGCGCGTATTTTGCGGCGCAGGCGTTTAAAGCCCGTCCGCGCAAATCAAAAAAAGTCCCGCAAAACGCTTAAAACCGCACTCTTTGCACCTTAAGAAAGGACGGTCTCCGACAGACCGTCCTTTCTTGCAAATTCTCCGCAACCTTTAAAAACGCTTGCAAACTATAATGAATAACAATATAATAGCATTATTATGAAATTCGCGCGCAAGCTGTTTGTCAAAGATTATAAAAACACCGACGACCCCGACGTGAGAGCGCGCTACGGCTTATCCGCGGGGATTTTCGGCATAGTATCAAACACTCTGCTCTGCGCCGTCAAGCTTGCGGTCGGTATAATAGGTCACAGCGTGACTCTCGTCGCCGACGCCGTGAACAACCTGTCCGACGCAGGCAGCAGCGCGGTCACGCTGATAGGCTTCAAGCTGTCCGCCGCTCCGCCCGACAAAGAGCATCCGTTCGGACATGCGCGTTACGAATATATCACGGGCCTGATCGTATCGATGGCGATACTCTTCATCGGCGTTGCGCTTTTGAAATCGTCTATAGAGAAATGTATTGCTCCCGAGGCTGTGACCGTCAACGTATACACATACGTCGTGCTGGGCGTGGCGATATTCGCAAAGCTCTTTCAGATGCTGCTTTACCTCGACTTTTCAAGGGCGATAAACAGCGGCGCGCTCAAGGCGGCTGCCGCGGACAGCCGCAACGACGTCATTGCGACGACCGTCGTGCTTGTTTCCGCAATAATAATCGACGTCGCGGGCGTGAATATCGACGGATACGCGGGCATCGCCGTGTCGCTGTTTATAATAATATCCAGCGTACTGTTACTGAAAGAATCCATGAGCCCAATTCTCGGCGAAAAGCCCGACGCGGAGCTCGTGAATAAAATCAAAACCAAAATACTCTCCTACGACGGCGTGATAGGCGTGCACGACCTTGTCGTGCACAACTACGGAGCAAAACAGCTTTTCGTCATTGCGCACGTCGAAGTGCCGGCGGACGTAGATTTGATGCAGGCGCACGACCTTATCGACAACATCGAGCACGACTTTTGGAACGAGCTCAACGTGCGACTCAATCTGCACCTCGACCCCGTCGACGTAAACAACGCGCAGCTTGCGGAGCTCAAGCTCAAGGTAGAAAACATATTAAACGAATTGGATCCGGGCCTGTCCATACATGACTTCAGGATGGTCGGCGGAAATACGCATACAAATCTCGTTTTCGACGTAGTCGTGCCCTACGAAAGCAAGCTGAAAGCAACCGATATAATCGACGTGCTAAAAGACAAATTTAAAAACGAGCCTACCGTCTACTATTTCGTTATCGACATAGACAGACAGATGAGCTGATGAATTGAGAGGATAAACTATGATTTCAAGCGGACAACGCGCAAAACTGCGCTCTGCGGCGCAAGCCCTCAACCCCATATTCCATATTGGCAAAAACGGAATAAACGAAAATTTCGTCAAGGACGTCGACGCCGCTCTCGAGCTGCACGAGCTTATAAAAATTTCCGTATTGCGCAACAGCGATATGAACGCGAAGGAGTGCATGGAAGCGCTTTGCGCAGATACGGGAGCGGAGCCCGTGACCGCGATAGGAAACAAATTCGTCGTTTACAGGCGCAGCACGCGCGACGACGTCAAACACATAGAAATCTGAAAGTCGGTATGGATTACGAAAAGACGAGACTCACGCCGCAGGACGACGGGCACGACGAGGCTTCTACCGCGGCGCAAAAGGAAGCGCGCGAGCAGTTAAAGCGGCACCGCGCCGAAACCCAACGCTATAAACAGCGTTATTTTGAATACTACGATGACGTGAAAATAAATCACCGCGAGGATTGGTGAGCAATTTGTTGTACAATCGCGCGTGAAATGATATACTGTAGCAAACGCGCAAAACATGTGAAGAGGTTTTATGGATATAATCATTTGCGGCTTGGGCGCCGTGGGCAGCACCATCATGGAGGAACTTGCCAAAGAGGGTCACAACATCGTGGTCATCGATATGAACGGCATGAAGGTCGAGGACGCCGTCAACGCGTTTGACGTAAAAGGCGTGATAGGCAACTGCGCGAGCAGCGACGTGCTCAAGGAAGCGGGCGTAGGCTCCGCCGACCTCATCGTCGCAGCGACCTCCGACGACGAATTGAATATTCTGTGCTGCATCATCGCCAACAAGCTCGGCATAGGCAAGACCATAGCGCGCGCCTCGAAGCCGGAGTATCTGGGGCTATTTGAAAACGAGGGCGATCTGGGCTTGAGCCTCATGGTCAATCCGCAATACGAGGCGGCAAAGGATATAAGCCGCATATTGCGCTTCCCTTCCGCAATCAAAGTGAACCACTTCAGCGGCGGCAAGGTCGAGCTTGTAGAATTTCTTGTTCCCAACTCCTCCCCGCTCGTCGGACTTTCCCTCAAGAACTTGAGCAAAAATTTCAAAGCGAAGGTGCTCATCTGCGCCGCGCAAAGGGACGGCAAAGCGATCATACCTGCGGGCGACTTCGTCATACAGGCAAACGACAGACTTTTCCTCACCGCCACGACAAAAAACATCACGCTGTTTTTCAAGCAGCTCGGCTGGAACAAGCAATCGCGCAACGCGATCGTCGTCGGCGGCTCGACCACGGCGTTTTATCTTTGCGAAGAGCTTGAAAAAGTGGGAATACGCGCAAAGATAATAGAAAAAAACAAGAAAAAGTGCACAGTACTGTCCGATAAACTCAAAAAAACCGAGGTCGTTTGGGGCGACGGCACCGATCAGGATCTGCTTGTGGAAGAGGGGCTTGAATATACCGACGCGTTTGTGGCGCTCGGCAACTCCGACGAACAGAATATAATCATGAGCATGTTCGCCGCCTCTCACGACGTCCCCAAGGTCGTCACCAAAATAGACCAGCTCGGATACTACGACATGCTTCAAAAAAGCGGAATTTACAGCGTGGTTTCCACAAAAAATTCAACCGCCGACCAAATCATACGCTTCGTCCGCATAATAGGCAACAAGGACAGCGGCGGCGTGCAACGCATCTTTCACATCATCGACGACAGGACGGAAATTCTGGAGTTCCGCGCAACGAAAAGTTTCAAAAAATTCGGAGTCGCGATACAGGATCTCAACCTCAAGAAGCACTTGCTCGTTGCGGGTATCATCCGCAGCGGCGTATTGATAACCCCCTCCGGACAGGACGTCATAGAAGAGGACGACAACGTGATCATCGTCACGCGTGAGGACGGATTTGCAAGCCTCAACGATATTTTGGATTTTTAAACGCTTATGAATTACAGACTGATTGCATTCGTTCTCGGTGAAATATCCGTCATAATGGGCGCGCTGATGTGCATCCCGATGTTTATGGCGTTGGGCTACGGCGAGCATAGATCGGAAGAGCACACGTCTGAACTCCAGTCACCAACAATGATCTCG
>CANDBZ010000085.1 GCA_947383095.1 uncultured Clostridia bacterium
CAACACCTTCACGGACACTCTTTCCCTACACGACGCTCTTCCGATCTCCCTTTGCGATCATCTGCGTGCCTACGAGCACGTCAGCTTCGTGCGCGGCAAACGACGACAGTATTTTGAAATAGCTGTCTCTGCGTGACGTTGTGTCGTTGTCCATGCGCAGCGTTTTCACCTCCGGGAATAGCTTCTTAAGCTCCTCGACGACCTTTTCCGTGCCTATGCGCCCTTGCCTGATCTGCTCGCTGCCGCAGTTGGGACATTTGCTCAAAGCGTGATACCGACGGCCGCAGTAATGACATTTGAGCTCGTTATCCTCCTTGTGATAAGTAAGCGAAACGTCGCAATCCTCGCATTTGGCGACGTAGCCGCACTCCTTGCATCTTATAAACGAGGCAAAGCCGCGACGGTTCAAAAACAGCATAACCTGCTCTTTGCGCGCAAGCGTCTCGCCGATCGCCTCCGATAAAGCCTTCGAAAATATGGATCTGTTGCCGCATCGAAATTCCTGCACCATATCCACGATTTCCATTTCGGGCAGCTTATGCTTTGAAATGCGCTCGGGCAGCGTGATAAGCTCGTATTCTCCGCGGCTCGCAGCAAGATAGCTTTCCATATCGGGAGTGGCGGAGCCGAGCACCAATGCGGCGGAATTCAGATACGCGCGGTATTTCGCAACGCTCTTTGTATCGTAACGGGGATTGGATTCGCTCAAATAGCTCGAGTCGTGCTCCTCGTCTATAATTATCGCTCCGATATTTTCAAGCGGGGCGAATATCGCCGAGCGCGCGCCTATTGCGATAACGGCTTCGCCGTCCTTGAGACGCTTCCACTCGTCGTATCTTTCGCTTGCGTTCAAGCCGCTGTGCAGTATCGCGACCTTGTCGCCGAACCTCGCTCTGAACAGCCCCAGCATCTGCGGCGTGAGCGAAATTTCAGGGACGAGCATTATTGCGGTCTTGCCCTCGGCAAGCTTGTTTTCTATGACCCTTTCGTATATCTCCGTCTTGCCGCTGCCCGTCACGCCGTGCAACAAAAACACGCCCTTGCCTTCCGATATTTTTTTGACCGCTCTCGCTTGCGCATCCGTGAGAGCGACCGTTTTGTCCCGTCCGCTCAAGGTCTTCATAGGCTCGACGCGCTCATGCACCGCAGACTCCGTCACAACGCCCTTATCCCGTAAGCCGTTTATGGCGGATACGCCGAAATTCACATTGAGCACGGACAAAAACTGTCCGCCGTTTGCGGCTATGTATTTCAGCGCTTCGAGCTGCTTCGGCGCGCGGCCTCCTACGATATCGCACAGCTCCTCGAGCGGTCTGTCGCCGTCGACGCTCAAATAAACGCGCGTCGATTGCGGTTCTTTTTCATCCCTCAATTTCGCGGGCACGAAAAGACGCAGCGCGTCTATGTAGCGCAGGTGATACGACTGCCTTAAAAAGCACAAAAGCTCCATTTGCTCGGAGCTTATCGGAGTATCAAGAAATTTGGCTTTCTTAAGGTTGTCGTATTGCGATTGCGTTTTTTTGCCTATGACGAAGCCGATAAGCTTTTTCTTGCCGAATTCGACGGACACGCGGCTGCCCAAGGGCATGTCTTCTCCCTCGTAATCGAAGGTGCGGTCCACCTCGCTGTTGGATATATCGACGATCACCTCGAGTATCATAGCTCAAGCACCTTGTCGACGATAAGCTCCGCAAGCTCGCGCTTTTTTATCTTTTCCGTTTGAGATCTGTTGCCGTAGCGGTCTATAAGCGTAGCGACGTTTGTATCGACGTCAAAGCCCGCTCCCTCCTCGGTCACGTCGTTGGCGACGACAAGATCCGCGTTTTTCGCGCGCAGCTTTTTCACGGCGTTTTCGATAAGATTTTCCGTTTCGGCGGCGAAGACGACCAACTTTCTGTCCGCCTTTGCGCTGCCCAGAGCGGCGGCGATATCCGGATTTTTTTCAAGCTCCAGCACAAGCGTATCGCTTTTTATCTTGTTGTCAAAGCGCTTTTTAGGCCGATAATCCGCAGGAGCCGCGGCAAGTATCGCTATATCCGCGTTTGCAAATTCTCTCACGCATACGTCGTACAGCTCTTGCGTCGTGCGCACCGCTATTTCCCTTACGCCCTTCGGGACGTCCGCAGTCATATTGCCGCGCACGAATATCACTTCCGCTCCTCTGTCGAGGCATGCGCTCGCTATAGCCGCGCCCATCTTGCCGGACGAGCGGTTGGTGATGACTCTCACCGCGTCGATGCGCTCCACCGTACCGCCTGCGCTAACGAGCACTGTTTTGCCGTCGAGGTCCTGCGACGGAGCAAGCATATCCGTTATGCGCGCCACGATCTCCGCGGGCTCCGCCATACGCCCTTTCCCTACGTCGCCGCAAGCAAGCAAGCCCTCGTCCGGTTCGCAAAAGTTTGCGCCTCTTTCAGCGAGAATGCGGATATTGTCTGCCGTCGCCTCGTCCTCATACATATTGACGTTCATGGCCGGGCAAATAAGCTTGGGCGCGTTGCAGGCAAGGAACGTCGTGGACAGCATATCGTCGGCAATACCGTTTGCAAATTTGGCGATAACGTTTGCCGTCGCGGGCGCGACGACTAATATATCCGCCTTTTTGGCAAGCGAAATATGCTTGATGTCAAACTCTTTTACAGGCTGAAATTCGTCCGAAACGACCGCGGATCTCGCAAGCGTCTGAAAGGTCAACGGCGTGACGAACTCACGGGCGTGACTTGTCATGACGACGTCCACGTCCGCGCCGAGTTTTTTAAGACGCGAGACAATCTCGCATGCCTTATAGCATGCGATGCCTCCGCTCACGCCGAGTACTACGCTCTTTCCGCACAACATATTTATCAGCCGTGTACGATTTTGATCTTGCCCTCGTAAATCTCCTTGCATGCGAGAGATATGGGCTTTTCACCGCTCTCCGCGAGGTAGTTGCTCTCGCTTGTCACAAGCTCTCTGGTGCGTTTTGCGACCGCGCAGGTGAGCGCGTATCTGCATTCCGCGCGTTTGATAAGTTTGTCGATTGGTGGGTCAACCATCATAAGTCTATTCCTCCGAAATGAATATTTTGTTTACGTTCTGCCGCGACACACGCAGGTGTTCGCTGCGGATTATGTTGACTATCTCGTCCGCACAGGTGCGGGCGATGTTGTTTGTCACGCAATAGTCGTATTTGTCTATGACTTTGCTTTCGTTTTCGATTTCCTTGAGTCGCCGTTCTATGCTCTCGGGGCTCTCGGTGCCTCTGCCTATAAGCCGCGCCTTGAGTGCTCCTATGGACGGCGGCGATATAAACACGGTAACGCTGTCGGGATACATTTTCTTTATGTTCATCGCGCCCACTACGTTGAGCTCCAACAGCACGTCGACTCCGCGCGCAAGCGGTTTGTCTATCTCGCTCTTGAGCGTGCCGTAATAGTTTGTGAAGGTCTTGGTATATTCCACAAATTCGTCTGCGGCGATCTTCTTTTCAAACTCCTCTTCCGACATAAAGAAGTAATTCACGCCGTTTTCCTCGCCCGAGCGCGGCTTGCGCGTCGTGCAGGATATCGAAAACTGCAGATTGGGCAGGCTTTCAAACACGAGCTGCACAACCGTACCCTTTCCTACTCCGCTAAAGCCGGATACCACGATAAGCATGCCTTTTGAGTCGTCCATAGTCAATTTCCCTCGGCTGCCGACCGAGGCTCTCCTCAATCGTTATTCTATATTTGCGGCTTGCTCTCTTATCTTTTCTATCTCGTTTTTTATAGCAAGCACTTCGTTTGTTATATTCATATCATTTGCCTTGGAGCCGATCGTATTCGCCTCGCGATTGAATTCCTGCACGAGGAAATCCATCTTTCTGCCGACGGGCTCGCCCGCTTTCAAAAGAGCGCGCATATGCGCTATATGCGCGGTAAGGCGCGTAGTCTCTTCGTCGATGGCGCAACGGTCGGCAAACAGCGCGATCTCCGTCGCCAGCCTTTGCATATCCGTCTTGTTTAACTCCAAAACCTCGGCTATACGCGCCTCCAAGCTCTTTTTATAATTTTCGACCACCTTGGGAGCGTTGGCTTTTATGACCGCAAGCGAAGCCTCTATGCAGTCGAGCTTTGCGGAGATATCCGCCTTCAACGCCTCGCCTTCGCGCAGACGCATTGCCTTCA
>CANDBZ010000086.1 GCA_947383095.1 uncultured Clostridia bacterium
CTACACCTTCACGGACACTCTTTCCCTACACGACGCTCTTCCGATCTGGTCATATTTGCGGCGATATTTACGAGATGTTGAACGTGCCCTTCGAGCTTGCTCAAGACGCAAAGGCGCACGTCGACCTCAATTTGAATTACAGCGCCGACGCGGTGCTCGTCAGCGACGACGACAACGTCGTTTACGCCGCGGACGTCAGCGAAATAGTGAAGTCTCGTCTGGATATGTTTGTGGACATTCTGTCCGATATATTCAAATCCTTCGGAGACAAAACGCCGTCCTATCTTCCCGTTTATCTGACGGGCGACGGCATAGCGTCGATGCGCGGCGCAAAAAAATATCTCAACGAACAGTTGGGCAAAAACATAGAGATCATCACGCCGAAGCTCCCCGGGTTCGTAAAGCCCGACTACAGCTCTAAAATCGCCTTGCTCATCATGGCGGAATCGCTGGCAAAATTCAATTTCGGCGTGTTTATAAAAAGTTTATTCAACGGAGGTAAACGGTGATGTTTAACGACGACCAATACACAAATGAAAACAACAATCAGTATTATGCCCAAGGCGTATACGGCGGCGCGTACGGTCAGGGCGCGACGCAGGAAACGACCGTAGCGTCGGAGCCTCGCGAGACTGCCGCTCCCAAGCTTGCGGAGCGCAAGCCCAATCAACAGGCGAAAATTTTGGTGGTCGGCGTAGGCGGAGGCGGTTGCAACGCCGTCAATCATATGGTATCGGAAAAGATAAAATCCGCAAAGCTCGTCGTCATGAATACCGACGTTCAGGCTCTTTCGTTGTCCGCTGTGCCCTTCGAGTGCAAGATCCAGCTCGGTGAGCAAAGCACGAAGGGTCTCGGTGCGGGCTCCGATCCTGAAATCGGCAGAAAAGCCGCGCTCGAGTCCGAAGAAGCGATAAGAAATCTGCTTCAGGACGTCGATCTGCTTTTCATCACCGCGGGCATGGGCGGAGGCACGGGCACGGGCGCAGCTCCCGTAATTGCGGAGATTGCTCACAGCATGAAGATCCTGACGGTCGCCGTCGTGACGAAGCCGTTTGAATTTGAAACGACAAGACGTATGAAAAACGCGGAAGCCGGCATCGCAAGACTGCGCGAAATGGTGGATACCATTGTCGTGGTCCCCAACCAAAAGCTGCTTGATCTAAACCCGAAAATAAGCGTGCGGGAAGCGTTTTCGGAGGCGAATAAGGTGCTCATTCAGGCGGTTCGCAGCATAGTGGACGTTATTTCCGAGGCTCAAATCGTCAACCTTGACTTCGCAGACGTGAGGACGGTGCTTGCAAATCAGGGCGACGCGCACCTCGGCATAGGCAGAGGAGAGGGCGAAAACATGATGCTCGACGCTGTTAGGGAAGCGGTTTATACACCGCTTGCCGAGACGGATATAAGAGACGCGTCAGGTCTCATCATCAACTTCGTCGGCGGAGAGACGTTGTCCTTGCACGACGTAAACGACGCGTGCAATATGATAAAAGACGTCATAGCGGAGGACGCAAACTTCAAATTCGGTATGGCCACGCTCCCCGGCAAAAAGGATTTGACAATTACGATAATAGCCACCGGCGTTGGCAGACGTACGTCGGATAAAGCGGTGAACGAGCAAATAAAGCTTGCGCCCCGCCGTCCTGCGGACGTTTCCGCGGTCGCCGCGGACAGCTTTACATCTGCGCCTAACAACGGTTATCCCGTCCGTCCGACTTTCGGTCAGAGCTCGAGACCCGTTATGCCGCAGCAGCCGCAGCCTCAACCGTCGCGCGTGCCGTTGTCGGAGGGCAGGTCGGACGTGAAGCCGTCGAGAGTGGACGTGCCGCAACGCAACGTGCCGCATTTCTTGCGGAGGTTGCGCGATAACGACGAAAACAACAACCGATAACGATAGAGCAGGCGGAAACGCCTGCTCTTTTTATATGCTGTTATCGATGGATTTTTTTAAACCGAGTAGTTTTGCGCTATTTGTTTTGCTTATTATTATCATAAAATTTTTTTGTATTTTGGCGTGTATTGGATATTTAATGTGTTTAGAACTACAGTTTTTCATAATTTAAAAAATTTTTGACGACATGAAGAGAAAGTTTTTTTCCTTTGCTTATTTTATCATATACGTGTGACGGTGTATATAGAGCTTGTTATCTTCAACAATTTTATGATAGACATGATGCTGTTGCTTGCGACGGCTACGGTGCGGCGTAGGAAAGTACGTATATGGAGATTGCTTGCGGCATGCGCTGTGGGAAGCGCCGTTGCCACTGCGTATGCATTGATGCCGGGGTGGGCGCAAATCGTCACGCGTCTTTTGCTGTCTCCTGCGCTGTGCATAGTGTTTATGAGTCCGTGCGGCGCGAACAGACGAAAAAAAATTGGCGACTATATAGCGACGGTGTTCATATTTTCGGTCATGACGTTCTTCCTCGGCGGGATCGTATACGGTTTGTCGCATATCCTCGGCGTAGACGTGAAATCATATGCGACGTTGGGACTTGCCGCAATGGGAGTTGCGACTTTGATAATAACGGCGCGCCTCATTGCCCGCAAAAAGACCGCTAAATCCGCCGATACGCGAAGCTCCGTGATCTATGCGGGAGGAACGCGTCTCAAGGCGGAGGCGCTTTGCGACAGCGGCAATATGCTTGTCGACGAGATAAGCGGTCTGCCTGTGGTCATCCTTTCGCAGAAGGTGGAGGAAAGCTTGCCGCGAGGTGAAATAAAGGGGTTCATAAACGTCAGCACCGTAGGCGGAGAAAACAGCTTGCCGCTTATAGACATAGACGAGATAGAGGTCGACGGCAAACGGTATAAGGCAATAGGGGCGTTGTCTCGCAAAAGCTTTGATAATTTTGATATAATATTGCAAAATTCGATGTTCTAAACGCGTTTTTTGCAAAATATCATTATTAAAAATTTATATCAGAGGTGGATTATGATAGACAAAATCAAAGGCTTATGGCTCAAGATACTTGCATTCTTCGGCATAGAAGCTCCCGCTCAAGTCAACTACATATCTGTAGGCAACAGCCTTCCGTCGCCGCTCACTCCCGAGGAAGAGGCGGAGACCGTCAACGCTTTTTTGGCGGGCAGCGACGAGGCGCGGCTTAAGCTCATAGAACACAATTTGCGGCTTGTCGTGTACATTGCCAAGAGATTTGACAATACCGGCATAGATATGGACGATCTGGTGTCTATAGGCACTATCGGACTTATAAAGGCGGTGAGCGGATACAATCCCAACAAGAATATCAAGCTTGCGACGTTTGCCTCCCGCTGTATCGAAAACGAAATTCTTATGCACCTGCGTAAGACGAATAAGACCCGTGCGGAGGTGTCGTTCGACGAGCCGTTGAACGTGGACTTCGAGGGAAATATGCTTTTGTTGAGCGACGTTTTGGGGACGGATCCCGATTGCGTATACAACGACGTGGAAGGGACCGCGGAAAAAGAGATGCTGCGCGATACCTTCGACCGACTTCCGGAGAGAGAACGTCAGATACTCGAGCTGCGTTTCGGGCTGTACGGCAAGGACGAAATGACGCAAAAGGAAATCGCCGATATGATGGGGATATCGCAATCATATATTTCGCGATTAGAGAAAAAAATAGTGGGGAATTTGAAAAAAAACATGCAAAAACTCGGTTGAGCGGGGGATTAAGCTCAAAAAGTTTGGCAATAATCAAATTCCGCGCTCAAAACGTAATAATTGCGCCTTATTGAAAAACAATAAATAAGCAACCTACATAACTAAAGGAGGTTGCTTTATTTATGGGTAGAGTGACGATTTGCGGGATAGATACTTCCGCTTTACCAAAGCTCAACAGCAAGGAGTGCGACAGCCTGCTTGTCAAGATTAAAAACGGCGACGAAGAGGCGCGCGATTTGTTTTTGCGCGCGAATATGCGTCTTGTGCTGTCATGCGTAGGCAGGTTTTCCAAATCGCAGGAGAGCGCGGACGATTTGTTTCAGGTGGGCATGGTGGGCTTGCTCAAGGCCCTCGATAACTTCGATATAACGTTGAACGTGCGCTTTTCCACATACGCGGTGCCTATGATATTGGGCGAGATAAAGAGGGTGCTTCGCGACAGAAC
>CANDBZ010000087.1 GCA_947383095.1 uncultured Clostridia bacterium
TACACCTTCACGGACACTCTTTCCCTACACGACGCTCTTCCGATCTGGGAAGCCCTTATCGTGCTTGCGATATTTGCGGCGTTCATGGTTGAAAACGTCATAGGCGCAAAAAAGCACTCCTCATCTATTATACCCGCCGTCGAAGGCGACCTTCAGCCCGAAACCGCCGAGCCGGAGAAAAAACGCACGCTGCTCGACAGCCTCGGCATACTCACTTATTACGTAAACAAACAAAATTCCAAAAAAATCACGATAAAAAAGACGGGCATGGTGATCGAACGCAAGGACATCGTCAAAAACGTCATAATGTTCGTCATCGGCGCGGCGGCGATAGTGATAGGCGCGCAGCTCATGTGCGACAACGCGTCGTCTATCGCGACAGCTATGCACGTTTCCGACGACCTTATCGGCGTGACCATACTCGCGGTGGGCACTTCTTTGCCGGAGCTTGTCACGACGATAACCGCCATCGCAAAGAAAAAATCCGACCTGTCGGTGGGCAATATCGTGGGCGCAAATATCATCGACATCACGCTTATATTACCCATATGCGCGATAATTTCCGCCGCGAAATTCAACCAGCCACTTCCCGTTTCTTCGCAGTCGATCGTGCTCGATTTCCCCTTCTGTCTCGCGGTCGCCGCGGTCGCGGTCATACCGGCGCTTATCATGGGCAAATTCAAGAGATGGCAGGGCGCGGCTCTGCTTGCCGGATACGTGACGTATATCACGCTTTTGATACTCAACACCGTAGGCACGATAGCAATATTTTAAACGAGGATATCACAGACATAATAAAAACGGACGTTTTGAAGAACGTCCGTTTTTATGTTTGTTGCAACGATCAGTTATTCAGCCAACGCCAGATGTGCTTGTCTTTGATCATGAATATCAAGTCGCCGATCCAAGCGATCCCACCGAAAGGTATGCGCAGAATTGCCGCAACGATCTTGCCTTCGGAGAATCTTGTTATTACGCCAAGGATCCATGCCGTGATGGGAATGATAGCAAGAATAAGGCTGACGATATAGTCAAGACCAAAATAATCGCTCTTGTTTGCCATAAATAAACCTCCATTTCGGGATAACCCGTTACTTTAATTCTATTAGGATTTTAAAATATTCATTACAAATTGTCAACATGGTTGCGTATGAATTTTGCATTATTTCATTCGATTTGCACGATATATGGTGAAATTTCATGCCACACGCACTAAATATGCTGCATTATGCCCGCGCGGAGGCCTCCGCAAGCAAATCCCGCACGCGCTTTTTCAAAAGCGGATGCAGCTTGTTGGGGCAAAGCTCCGCAAGCGGCTCGAGCACGAAAAGCCTGTTTTGCATATCGGGATGCGGAACGCACAGATCCGCCGAGCCGACGACTTCGTCTCCGAAGAAAATTATATCGATATCGAGCGTCCTGTCTCCCCATCTCTCCTTGCGCACGCGGCCGCCCTCCTTTTCTATCGACTGCAGCGCCTCGAGCAGCTTCGCGGGAGCGTAAACGGTGTCGCACTCGACGACGCTGTTCAAAAACTCACCCTTTGCGACCCCGCCGTAGGGTTGAGTCAAAAGCCTGCCGCTCTCTTTCACGTTTGTAAAATGCTTATCGCCCTTGAGGCTGTCTATAGCAAGATCCAGATAGCCGTTTCTGTCTCCCTCGCTCGAGCCGAGCGCCAAATATACCCTCGTACGTTTTCTTTTTACGCGGACGGCGACGTAATCGAATTTTCCGCTCATGGGCGCGTCTGGCTTTTTCACCGTCAGCTCTATAGCGTTCGCGCGCGGGAATTCGATAAGTATATTTTCCGCAAGCCTCGCCGCCAGCGTCTCGATAAGGTCGAAGCAATTCCCCTCGCAAAACGCCTGTATATATTTTTTGACGGCCGCATAGCTCACGGTATAGTCGACGTCGTCGCGAAAAGCGGCTTCTTCAAAATCCTCGTCAAGCTCCACCGAAAACAAAAATCTCTGCTTGTTTATCTTTTCCTCCGGATTGACGCCGTGACAGGCAAGCGCCTCGAGATCCTTTATAATAATACTGTCCATAAACACCTCAACGTCCGCCGTACGCTTTTATCACCTGCGCGTTTTCCGCCACGTCGTGCACTCGCACGAATAGAACGCCGCTTTTCACCGCTTGCGCCGTACTTTCGAGGGTGGGCACAAGCCTCTCCTCAACCTTGCCTCCGAACATGGACTTGCGTGAAGTCCCCAACAAAAACGGGTATTCATCAAACTGCTCGATAAGGCGCGCATAGTCGTTGAGCAGCTGCCAATCCTCATCGCTGCCGCGATTGAAGCCAATACCTCCGTCCAGCAAAATTCTATCCCTCTGCACTCCCGCCGCAAGCAGCTTATTCACAGCCGCGCGCAAGCCCAACACCTTATCGAAGAACAAGTCGTCGACGGCGGATCTCCGTCTGTCGTGCATGACGCACACCGACGCGCCCGTCTCGGCAACGGTTTTAGCCATATCGACGTCGCGAAGGCAGCTGACGTCGTTTATCATATCCGCGCCCGCCCTCATGCAAGCTATGGCGACCTCGGGGAAAAACGTATCGACTGATATGGGAATGTCGGGGAACTCCGCGCGCACGGACTCGACGACGGGAAGCACCCTTCCAAGCTCCTCGAGCTCGCCGACGGGGGAGGCTCCGGGGCGCGTGGACTGACCGCCTACGTCTATTATCTCCGCGCCCTGCGCGATAAACTCGCCAACTCTTTTCACGGCGTCGTCCTGCAATCTGCTCGCGCCGTAAAAGCTGTCCGGCGTAGCGTTGACGATCGCCATAATATGGGTGCCGCCGCTAAATACCTTATTCCTTACATTGAAATTATACCTTGCCATATTACGCCCTGCCTTCGCCGCACAGACAGAGAATCTGCGCCTGCGTTTCGGCGGACAAGCTGCCGCACACTGCCGTTGTGACGGTCTTCGTCCCGACCTTTTTCACGCCTCTGGCGGTCATGCAGGTATGCTCCGCCTCAACGATCACCATCACGCCCTCGGCATGCAGTTCTTCAAAAACGCTGTCCGCAATCTGCGCCGTCATACGCTCCTGAAGCTGAAGCCGCTTTGCATAAATATCCACCGCGCGCGCAAGCTTCGACAGCCCGACGACCTTGCCGTCCGACACGTACGCGATATGCGCTTTGCCGAAAAACGGCATCAAGTGATGCTCGCAGGTGGAGGAAAAAGCTATGTCGCGCTCTACGACGAGCCGGCCGCCCTCCGCGTCGAACACGCGGGAAAGAGGCTCCCTCGCCTCCTGCGAATATCCCGCGGTTATCTCCTCGTACATACGGGCGACGCGCGCGGGCGTTTCGACAAGCCCTTCCCTGTCGGGATCTTCGCCGATAGCTTCGAGTATCTGTCTCACCGCATTTTCTATCTTCGATCTGTCAACCATATATATCCTCCTGCCTGTCTTAACGATTTTCAACCAACGACGCAAACAGTGTCAGCGACCCGCAAAGGACGGTAACGCCGCAATCTCCGTCGAGCGCGTTCTGCACCGCCTCGCGTATATCCTCGCAAACCTCGCACGCCGTATTGCGCGCCTTAAACATTTTAGCGAGCTCGTCTCCGCCGAGTGCGCGCGGAGAGCGAGGCGTGACCGCCGTGACGCGCGTCGCAAGCGGAGCCAACTCATCCAAAACGCCGTCGACGTCCTTATCCGCAAGTATTCCCAAAACGAAATGTATTTTATCTTCTGGGAAATACCGCATGAGCGCGGATGCAAGCGCGTTTGCTCCGTGAGGATTGTGCGCTCCGTCAAAAACAAGCGTTTTACCATGCGGAACATGCAGATCAAACCTCGATTGCGCATTTTGCACTACCTCGAACCTTGCATGCCAGACCGCGCGCTCCAGCCCGAGCCGCAGCGCTTCGTCGCTTATCCTCCAACCTTTCTTCCGCAAAGCGTCAATGGCGCAAATTGCAATAGATGCGTTTTGTATCTGATGCTCGCCGAGCAGGCTT
>CANDBZ010000088.1 GCA_947383095.1 uncultured Clostridia bacterium
TACACCTTCACGGACACTCTTTCCCTACACGACGCTCTTCCGATCTCGCAAGAAACGTCACCGCAAACAGCACGTTGCCGAGCGTCTGCTCCAGTCCGAATGCCTTTATCATCACAAGCACTTCGATATTGGCAAGCACGCTCGCCATGACGGAAACGCAATATAAGCCCGCCTTGCCGAAAAGCTTATATGCGGCAAGCGCCATGCCGAAAATGAATATCACCGATGCGATAAGTATAAGCTCGTTTTGCCCCGGCATATCAATCACCCACCCCGAAATCAGTATTGTTTATCAAAATATCTACGCGCGGATCGTCCGCATATAAGGGATATACCTTCTCCATAAACTGCGATATAGCTTCTGCGTCTGGCTTGATCTCGGTGGAATTTTCGCACATGATATTCACGCAAACGCGTTCAAGCCTGTCAAGCCCGAGCCTTATATCCTCGAGCATAGATACCGCCGACTGTCCCTTTATCCCGAACAGAAAATTAGCTTCGTCAAAGCCCTTGCAAATTTCGTCGGGATTTTTGACGGGAATGCCCTTTTTCAGGACGGTTTCGCGCAAGTCGAAATCAAAGGTCTCGAGCCCCAGCTTCATTTTGAGATTTATAGGAGCAAAGTCCTCGCGCAGCTTTTCGATTTTCTCCCGATACAAATAATGCGCTTCAAAATGCAAAACGGATATTTTCTTTTCAATGCAAACGCTTTTTATAAGAGCAAGCGTATCGCGGTCAAGTTCGAAAACAGAGCCGCTGTTTATCACCTCGAGCTCGCCGAACATCCCCGTCACGTCAGACAGCGCTTGCCTGTTGAGCTCGAAATTTTGCATATCGTCCGGGCATCTGTCGAGATGGTAATCGCAAAAAGCGCATCGACCGTACGCGCAGCCCCTGCCGCGCAATAACACGATCTCTCTTTTACGTTTAGTCGAAATTCTGCCGTATCTGTTCATTTTTCTCCGACGGGCGCAAAACAAAACAAAGAAAAAATGCGCCTTGAGGACGCAACGAGGCTGATCGCCTCTTTAGTCCGTAGTTTTGTTTCTGCACATATTGCAAGGCAGGATGGTCACGAACTGCCTTTTTTATGATTTTACGCCTTATATACGGCGCTGTCAAACGATTTGACTTATTCCGTCATGATTTGTTTCAAGGACGCTTTGCGCAGTTTCAAGGCGTAAAGCAGCAATATCGCCTCGTATACGACGACGTATACCGCAAATGAGATCGCCATCGCAACGAAATCGAATTTATAGTTTGTCTCGACGTTTTTAAACACCAACGCCAAAATCATTTCAAGCAATCCCCATTGATAAACCGTGCCGACGGCAAATCCCAATAAGCCGAAGGGTCTGTATACGCCGAGCACTGCGTTTGCGCACTCCGCCTGCGAATATCCGTAGGCGCGCATGAGCGCGATCGTCTTGGCGTTTTCTTTCACCGCGGTCACGACTGCCAAAATCAAGGTCGTACAGGCAAGAAGCACGCCGATGGCGATCATGATCGCCTCCATCATGGGGCTTGCAAGCTCTCTCATACTCAATCCCATCTGTATCATTGCGGAAAAACAGAACGCGGCAAAGAATATGAAAAACGCCAGCGACTTTTTTCCGGATAGCACGTTGAGGGCGACTCCCGTTAAAAATGAGGTTTTTTCGCGCTCGTTTCCGCGCTTTTTAACGTTCTTGTATTGAACGCTGTCTTTGAGCAGCGCGATCACGGGAGTCTTTAACTTGTAATACGCATACAAAATCGCGACGGATGCGTATATCAATGTCGGAATAATAACGAAATATGCCAATATCTCGCCATGAAAGCCTACGGACATATCGGGCAACAGCTTTTCGTTGTTCTGCGTGGCGTAAAACGTCGGCATAACGGCAAACGCAAGCGCGAAGCCCGCCGCCGCGCCTATAAATACGCTTAAACCGAACGTCCAGAACCCGCTCGCGATTTTTATATCCGCATATCCCAGGGCTTTGAGTATGCCCAACTGCTTTTTGTGCGCGTCGATGTAGTGTCTGATATAGAAAAACAGCATGACGACCGCGGTCAACGCCAGACAAAGCCCCGTTATGAGAATGACGACCTTTGACGTGAGAAGCTGCGCGTCATAAAGCGCCTGCGCGTTTGCGTCCGTCACAAGATCTCCTACCGCGCGCAGATCAAAATAATAATTGAGAAACATCGTGCATACGAACACCGCGCAGCATGCGAGTATCGATACGCCTATAAGCTTCAGCGAATCCTTGAGACCTACGATCATACTTCACCACTCTATCTCGTATGCGGATTTGACATCCGCGTTTTTCTCGACGGAAATCACTCTGCCGCTGTTCATGCGTATAACAGTATCCGCCATGCGCGCAATGTTCGCGTTGTGCGTGACCATAATGATCGAAAAGCCGTACTGTCGTTGCAGATTGCTCATAAAATCGAGCGTTAGCCTGCCCGTTTCCTCGTCCAACGCGCCGGTAGGCTCGTCGCAAAACAAGAACTTTGGCTTTTTCGCGAGAGCGCGCGCAATCGCCACGCGCTGCTGTTCGCCTCCCGACAGCTCGGCGGGATATTTGCGCAGCTTGTCGGCAAGCCCCACCGCTTCGATTATTTCTTTATAATCTTTATTTTGCGCCAAATCCGCGCCCATCCTCACGTTCTTATCAACAGTCATATTTGGCAGAAGATAATACTGCTGGAACACAAAGCCGACATTTTCCCTGCGGAATGCGGTCACTTCTTTGTCCTTGAGCGTGCAAATATCCATACCGTCGTATAACATCTGTCCTTTATCAGGTCGCTCGAGCCCCGAAATCACATTGAGCAACGTGGATTTGCCGCTTCCCGACGCGCCCAGTATTACTGAAAACTCCCCGTCGGATACCGAGACGTCTATGCCCTTAAGCACTTCGACCGCGCTTTCGCCTTTGCCGTACGTTTTGAATATACCTTTTGCTTCTATCATAAGTCATCTCCCGATTTAAGCTCTGCAAGGACCCCTAACAGCACTGTTCTCAATCTCTGCGCGATCTCCTCCGCCGTGAAACGGCAAGTATCGGTGGCGCAAAGCGTGGCGATGCCGTGAGTATATATCCACAGATGTCTGTAAAGCTCTATAGCGCGCTTTTCGTCCAAGCCGTATTGCTCTTTGACGGAAGAAACTATTGCGTCATAGTGCTCCTCGATAGAGGGCAGCACTCCGGCTATACCCCCCCCCGTATCCTTTGTATCGCCCATGAACAGCAGTCTGAAGAGCATGGGTTCTTCGAGCGCGAATTTAATATACTGCATGCCGACGCCACGGAAAGAAAGGCTTTCGGACAGTCCCTTTTCAACATATCCAGCGTAAAGTGCGCGAGCCTCCCCGTATACGCAGTCGACAACTTCATCCATGCTTTCAAACAGCGTGAATATGGGCCTCGACGAACTGCCGAGAGCCGCGCCCAGACTCCTTGCCGTCAGCGCGGCGAAGCCCTGCTTCCTCACAATTTCAAATGCTTTGAATATAACCTGCTCTCGCGTAAACTTCGGTTTTGGCGGCATATTTACCTCTACTGTATAAAACTAATGTTTTGCAACATCTGTTTTATTATAATCTCTTCTTTTGCTCATGTCAACAAAAACCTTTTGTCTTTACACTGTAAATAAAATGTTTGACCATATACCGCATTACTTTTATAATAACTTATGTGAGGTGCGCTATGTTAGATATCCAAGATGTTATAGACAAGTACACAAGCTCCATAAGTATACGCAAAGACGGGGACTTTGTTTTTGTTACGCCGTCTTTTTATCATATAGATAGCGACGAAAGCATTGCATTGCGATTTTCGCAAACTCCCGACGGCAGACCGATAATATCCGATTGCGGCACTACAAGGGATTATCTCGAACTGCGCTGTATCACTCTCAATCGTTACAACGAGATCGGAAGAGCGTCGTGTAGGGAAAGAGTGTCCGTGAAGGTGGTGGTG
>CANDBZ010000089.1 GCA_947383095.1 uncultured Clostridia bacterium
GCTAAAGAAAGCCCTCTGTATAACAGAGGGCTTTTGGTGCCGGTGGCCGGACTCGAACCGGCACGGCGTTTCCGCCTGCGGATTTTAAGTCCGCTATGTCTGCCATTTCATCACACCGGCAAGCGTTGACGGTTTAAGCGTAACCGCTTGTATTTGTCTTTTTATGGCAAGAGCGGTACTTGCCGTACCGCCCTTGCTCTGGAGGCACCATCCAGACTTGAACTGGAGAGTGAGGGTTTTGCAGACCCTTGCCTTACCACTTGGCTATGGTGCCGCAATGATGGAGCGGGAGACGGGATTCGGACCCGCGACTTTCACCTTGGCAAGGTGACACTCTACCACTGAGTCACTCCCGCATACGATTGCCCTACTACTATATCAAAACGAAGGACATTTTGCAACAACTTTTTTACATTTCGGCATATTTGCGAGTCACAGTACACATAATATGCCAAGCGCGTCGATAAAGACACACTTCGTCATGACTTCGACAAAACGAATAGACGTTTAACTCGGTTTTATGAAGCCTTATGCCTTCCTGCGCCACAGTTCTTGCGCAAAGTTTATAAGCTCGTCGGAACATTCAAGATCTTTGGCGCATTCCATAGCCAACGCCGTGTGTTTGTCAAGCAGCTTCTGCTCTTCCTCTTTGCCTATAAGGTATATCAAGCCGCTGCCGTCAAGCAAATCGTCCGCAAGTTGAAACGCAATTCCCAAATTTTCCGCAAAACACGTGACTGTTGCAAGCTTTTTCGGCGCTTTTCCGTCGTCGACGTTCAATTCGCCGATATTATAAACCGCGTCGTCGTTTTCCAAGCACTTTGCAAGCTGCGCCATGAGCGTCTGCATATCGTCCCCCGCGCTCGCGCAAAGCGCCCCCGCCCTGAAAGCGCCTCTTATGAGCGCGCCCGTCTTTTGAGCGTACATATTTAAAAACTCATCTATGCTTTTGCACCCTTCAAGCTCTCGCGACTGCCCGTAAACCATATCGAGCGCGGCGGAATTAATCTCCCCCGCGACGTTTTTCTCGAGCTTCAGCAATTCTCCCCCTGCGAGCGTAAGCAAGCCGTCGCCCGCCAACAGCGCGATCGACGCGCCGTATTTTTTATGCGTGGAAGGCTTGCCTCTGCGATAGTCGTCGTTGTCCATTTCCGGCATGTCGTCGTGCACCAATGAATAGCTGTGGATAAGCTCTGTTGCCGCCGCCGCGGGCAAAAGCTGATCCGCGTCCGCATTGCCGCCCATAGCTTTAGCTCCGTAATATACGCATAACGGTCTGACTCTCTTGCCTCCGTCCAAAGACGCGTATCGCATGGCGTCGCCCGTCAGACCGCGCGCGCCGGAAAGCAACTGCCGCAGGTATTTTTCAAAGCGATCCGAAAACTGCTCTCTCGTCATATCCTTTATTTTCATAACGGTTTCCTGCGGCGATCACTCGAGATTGAATTCATCTGTCAAATTGTTGATATCGTCGACAAGCAAGCTCAATTTGCCCTTTTCCGTTTTAAGAGCTTCCGTGCAAATTTTGCTCAATTCTATGCCGCGTTCAAAGGCTTTGACGGCTTCGTCGAGCGGCATATCGCCCTCAAGTCTTTTTACGATAGCTTCGAGCTCGCTCAAAGCTTCTTCAAATTTTTTCATTTCCGCCATAATAGCTCTCCTTATTATTTTGATCGGCCCGCACTTCCGTCACGATAGCGGTCAGCGCCCCGTCTCCGCCCGTCGCGACCACTGTATCGCCGACGTGTACGCCGGCAACGCTTCCGACGGTGCCGCCCTCTATCTGCAGCCTGAAGTACCCTCTCTTCAGCGTCTTGAGCGGGCTCAACTTGTCAAGAGCGTCTACGGCGCGCTCCGCCCTTGCGGACGCAGCGTCGAACTTGCGCACCGCGTTCATTTTAGCAGCCTGCACGGCTCTTTCGACGCGCCTCGCCCTGTCCGAATAAAACCCGACCGCGGCATGGCGCAGCCTGCCCAGCACTATCTGCGCGCGGGAGCTCGCCGTCCTGTACGCCCTCACCGCGTTTCCTCCCAGCCTGCGCATATGGCTTTTCAAGTCCTCCGCCATCGCATAATAATCGTATGCCACAAGCTCGCCTGCGGCGGTTGGAGTTGCCGCGCGCTTATCCGCGACGAAATCGCAAAGCGAAAAATCCGTTTCATGCCCCACTGCGGATACGACGGGGGTGTCGAGCATATAAACCGCGCGCACAAGCTCTTCGTTGTAAAACGGAGCCAGATCCTCAAGCGATCCTCCGCCTCTTGCGATTATTATAACGTCGTACCCAAGGCGGTCTACGCTCTTGAGCGCCTTCGCGATTTCCTTTGCGGCGTCCTCGCCCTGAACGCGCACGTCGCGCACTACGATATTTATTATGGGATTTTTACGGCGCACGGTGGTGACTATATCTCTTATGACCGCGCCCGTCTTCGATGTGACGACCAACACGTTTTGCGCAAAACGCGGCAGCGGCTTTTTGTGCGCTTCGTCAAATAAGCCCTCCTGTTGAAGCTTCGCCTTAAGTCGCTCGAACTCCAAAAATAGCAGCCCCTGCCCTACGGGCTTTATGCTTGTGACCTGCAACGAAAGACGCCCGCCCTTCACATAATAATCCAATCCTCCGCGCACGACGACGCTTTCGCCGTCCTTGGGGCTGTACGTCTTTGCGGCGTAAAAGCAAACGCATGAAATCTGCGAGTACTTATCCTTCAAAGTAAAATAAGCGTGAGGCCCGCTGAACTTAAACCCCGACACCTCGCCAAAGACCTCCAAACCCTTGAAAACGGGAGAATCCATGCACGCCTTTATAGTGGCGTTCACTTCGCTGACGGATACTGCGTTTTGTGAAATCAAAGGTTTATCTGTCATTTTAAGGAAATAAAGCGCGTTTTACGCGCGGTATTTAATTTGCTTTACAGCGTCTTTGCAATCTTGGCGAGCACGCCGTTTATAAACGCGCCGGATTTGTCCGTGCCGTATTTTTTTCCCAGCGAAACCGCTTCGCTTATGACGACGGCAACGGGAGCGGTGCCGTGAGTCAACTCGTACGCGGCGATAAGAAGCGCGACGTAATCGGGCCGATATACCCTCTCCAGCCGATAACCCTCCAGATTGCTTTCGATGATGCCGTTGAGCGCGGGCACATCCGCGATTATCCCTCGGTATAAGTCGCCGATATACTGTCTGTCGCTTTCGTCAAGGCTGTCGTCAAGCAAAAGCAGCTCGAGCGTGCCGTCGTTGCGCGTACCGTAAAAAGTGTATTCAAACACAAGCTTAAAAACGTCTTCTCTTGCGATTCTTCTCATAATTATTGATCGATATTCACATTCATAACATGCACGTTCACGGCATGCACCTTATACTTTGTGGCGCGCTCGATTTGAGTCTTTACGCTCTCCTGCAAGGAGGATACCGTAGTTGGAATGGAGTATCCCTGCGCAATATCCACAAAAAACTCGACTGACACCTTCTCGTTAGGCAAAAAATACACCGATACCGCGTTGCGGGACTTTTTCGAGCCCGGCAAGCTTATGCCCTCGACGTCGGCAACGGCGTCCGCGGCAAGCGAGCTTATGACTTTTCCGAAAGCCGCAAGATTGTTTGAATATGTTTGCTGCGCCATATCGCCTCCTGTTGTTTCACGCTTTATTTTGCCTGTTTTGTTTGAATATTATATCACAGAATAGTTCAAAGTTCAAGTGCCTGATAGGGGGTTAAAAGCAC
>CANDBZ010000090.1 GCA_947383095.1 uncultured Clostridia bacterium
GCGGATTGCGGAGTGCCGTATGAGGGCGCAAAGGAGCATTTTATCCTGGACATAGAGGACGCGGAGCTGACTCGAAAGGCGGTGGAGGTCTTGGAGAGGATCACGCCGCTTCCCAAGCCTAAAAAGCCAAAGACCGTTTAAATTAGCCGTTTTTGAAAAAAGTACGGAATATTTTTTAAATTAAATTATACTTTTTTCGTCAAACTTTTGACAAAGGCGGCGAGAATATGCAATCATATATGAAATATAAATTTCGGAGGGTAGCATGGCACACTATTGCGACGAACCGTCAAGGACGTTCAGCGAATATCTGTTGATACCGGGATATACCGATGAAAAGTGCATTCCGGCAAACGTAACTCTCAAATCTCCTCTTACAAAATTCAAAAAAGGCGAGGAGCCTGCAATCACGCTCAATATTCCGCTCGTATCGGCAATCATGCAGTCGGTGTCAAACGACACAATGGCGATCGCGCTTGCCAAGGAGGGCGGAATTAGTTTTATATACGGCTCTCAAAGCGTCGAGAACGAGGCGGAGATGGTGCGCAGGGTCAAGAGCTATAAGGCGGGCTTTGTGGTGTCCGACAGCAATCTGACGCCCGACAATACTTTGTCGGACGTGTTGGAGCTTGTGGCGAGCAAGGGACACAACACTATAGCGGTTACGGACGACGGCACTTCGGGAGGGAAGCTCCTCGGCATTGTGACGAGCAGAGACTATCGCGTCAGCCGCATGAGCGTCGATACGCCCGTCAAGGATTTCATGACGCCGCTTTCCAAGCTTATCACCGCCCCGCAGGAAACTACGCTGGCGGAGGCGAACGACATCATCTGGGAGCATAAGCTCAACTCTTTGCCCATTGTGTCCAAAGAGGGAAAGCTGCTTTATATAATTTTCCGCAAGGACTATGCCGAGCACAAGGAAAACCCCGACGAATTGCTTGACGACCAAAAGAGATATATGGTCGGCGCGGGCATAAACACGCTTGATTATGAGAAGCGTGTCCCCGCGCTCGTCGAAGCGGGCGCGGACGTGCTGTGCATAGATTCGAGCGAGGGTTATACGGTATGGCAAAAGCGTACAATGGACTTTATACGTTCAAAATACGGCGATAAAGTCAAGGTCGGCGCAGGAAACGTGGTCGACAGAGACGGATTCAATTTTCTTGCCGATTGCGGCGCGGACTTTATAAAGGTGGGCATAGGCGGCGGCTCGATATGCATAACGCGCGAGACCAAGGGCATCGGCAGAGGACAGGCGACCGCGCTTATCGAGGTCGCAAAGGCTCGCGACGAATATTTTGAGAAGACGGGCGTTTATATCCCGATCTGTTCGGACGGCGGCATAGTGCACGATTATCACATGACTCTCGCATTGGCGATGGGCGCGGATTTCCTCATGCTCGGAAGATACTTCGCGCGCTTCGACGAGAGTCCCACGAACAAGCTGAATATCAACGGCAACTACGTCAAGGAGTATTGGGGCGAGGGCAGCAACCGCGCGAGGAATTGGCAGAGATACGATCTGGGCGGAAAGAGCAGGCTCAACTTCGAGGAAGGCGTGGACAGCTACGTTCCGTATGCGGGAAGCCTTAAGGATAACGTCAATAAGAGCCTGTATAAGGTCAAGTCCACAATGTGCAACTGCGGCGTTACGTCTATCGGTCAGTTTCACAGGGACGCCAAGATGACGCTCGTATCCGCGACCTCGATAGTCGAGGGCGGCGCTCACGACGTTATCACGAAAAAAGCTACCTATCACAACGAATAAAGCATAGTATATAGCTTTATAAAACAACACAACTGCGGCGCGACCGTAAACCACCACAGGAGAGTTATTATGGCAACTTATTTGTCCGATATCGAAATTGCGCAAAGCTGCAAAATGAAGCACATAAGCGAGATTGCTAAAGTCGCCGGCATAGATGACAAATATATCGAGCAATACGGCAAGTACAAGGCGAAGGTCGATTTGTCCTTGCTCAACGAGACGGAAAAAGAGGACGGCAAGCTCATTTTGGTCACAGCCATCACGCCTACGCCTGCGGGCGAGGGGAAGACCACGACCACTATAGGTCTTGCGGACGGACTCAAGCGCATAGGCAAAAACGTAACTGTCGCGTTGCGCGAGCCGTCGCTGGGACCGGTGTTCGGCGTCAAAGGCGGCGCGGCGGGCGGCGGATACGCGCAGGTCGTGCCGATGGAGGATATAAACCTGCATTTCACGGGAGACTTCCATGCGATCGGCGCGGCGAATAATCTGCTGGCGGCTATGCTCGACAATCATATCCAACAGGGCAACGCGCTCGGCATCGACGTGAGGCGCATCACCTGGAAGCGCTGCGTGGACATGAACGACAGACAGCTGCGCTTCATTGTGGACGGTATGGGCGGCAGGGCAAACGGCGTGCCCCGCGAGGACGGCTTCGACATCACCGTCGCAAGCGAGATAATGGCTGTGCTGTGTCTTTCAAGCTCTATATCCGATTTGAAGCAGAGGCTTGCAAGGATAATCGTAGGCTATACCTTTGACGACAAGCCTGTGACCTGCGGAGAGCTCAAAGCCGCGGGAGCGATGGCGGCGTTGCTTAAGGACGCGTTGAAGCCCAATCTCGTGCAAACGCTCGAGGGTACTCCCGCGCTTGTGCACGGCGGTCCGTTTGCGAATATCGCGCACGGCTGCAACTCCGTGACCGCAACCAAGCTTGCGCTCAAGCTCGGCGATTATACCGTGACGGAAGCGGGCTTCGGCGCGGATCTGGGCGCGGAAAAATTTCTCGATATCAAGTGCCGCATGGCGGGACTCACGCCGTCGGCGGTCGTCGTTGTCGCGACGGTTCGCGCGCTCAAGATGCACGGCGGTCTTGCCAAAACCGAGCTCGGCAACGAAAACCTTGTAGCGCTCGAAAACGGAATACCCAATCTCTTGAGGCATGTTTCCAATATCAAAAACGTTTATAAGCTTCCTTGCGTGGTCGCGGTCAACCGCTTCCCGACGGATACCGATAAAGAGATAGATTTCATCATTGCAAAGTGCAGGGAGCTCGGCGTAAACACGGTGCTTTCCACCGTCTGGGCGGAGGGCGGCAAGGGCGGCGAAGCTCTTGCGAAAGAGGTCGTGCGACTTTGCGAGGAGGAAAAGGGGGATTTTACATTCTCATACGAGGACGACTGCTCCATAGAAGACAAGATCGAAGCGGTAGTGACAAAAGTGTACGGAGGCGACGGCGTGATTTATATGCCCGCCGCGAAAAAACAGATCGAGTCGCTTGCAAAGCTCGGCTTCGGCAAGTGCCCCGTGTGTATAGCAAAGACTCAATACAGCTTTTCCGACGACCCGACCAAGCTCGGCGCGCCGACGGGATTCAAGGTCACCGTCAAAAGCGTCAAAATATCGGCGGGCGCGGGCTTTATAGTCGTTCTCACGGGCGACATACTGACGATGCCGGGGCTGCCCAAATCCCCCGCGGCGGAGAGGATAGACGTAGACGACGACGGCGTTATACACGGATTGTTTTAAGTATACAAGCGCTTTGCGACGGCAAGGCGCTTTTCGATAACTAAAACACTTTTCGTCA
>CANDBZ010000091.1 GCA_947383095.1 uncultured Clostridia bacterium
CTCGTCGCGATACCTACTACGTCCGGCACGGGTTCGGAGGCCACGCTCGCGGCGGTCATTTCCAATCCAGATACGCATGAAAAGTATCCTATCAACGACCCCATGCTCATCCCGCGTTACGTCGTCATGGATCCGGAGCTTACAAAATCTCTGCCTCCTCACATTACCTCTACGACGGGCGTCGACGCGCTGACTCACGCCGTTGAAGCGTATATAGGCGGAGAAAATACGGGCAAAACTAAAAAATGGGCTGTCGAAGCGGTGCAGCTTATCAATAAATATCTCAAAAAGGCGTACGACGACGGCTCCGACCTCGAGGCGCGCAACAAGATGCAATATGCCGCGTATATCGCGGGCAAGGCGTTTACGAGAGCTTATGTGGGTTACGTCCACGCCGTTGCGCATACGCTCGGAGGCGAATACGGCGTGCCTCACGGGCTTGCGAACGCGGTAATTTTGCCATACGTCCTCAAGGCGTACGGCAAGAGCGCTCACGGCAAGCTCGCAAAGCTCGCGGACAGCATCGGTCTCGGCGGCAAGACAAAGGCGGAGAAAGCAAACAACTTCATAAAATGGGTGGAGGAGCTAAACGCCTCGATGAATATTCCCAACAAAATCATGTCGCGCGAGGGCGGCCCTCTCATAGAGGAGGAAAGATTGCCGAAGATGATAGACCACGCTTTGCAGGAGGCGAACCCGTTGTATCCGTGTCCGCAGGTGTGGGGCAGGAAAGAGATAGAGGCGATCTACCGTCAAATAATGTAATATGCGTGCGGTCAAGCGTTTATCTTTGATAGTCGGTATTTTTGCCGTCGTCTGCGTCGCGTGCTTATTATTGGTTGCGTGCGACGGCGGCAACAGCATATCCTTGATTTATGCAAACGCAAACGCGTACACCGTTGCTAATGACGTAACGTTGCAAGAACGGTTTTATGACTTGGACGTGGATTGGTTCAACGGCTCCGTCATCCTCAAGGAAGGGCAGGCGGGCGAGCCTCTGCGATTTTTCGAGGTCGCAGACGGCGCCGAGCAAACGCGCGATACCACCATGCGTTATTTGCTCGATAACGGCACTTTGCGCATAAAATACGCTAAATCGGGAAGAACCGCCTTGGGGAGATTGAAAAAGCATCTGTATATTTATCTGCCGGCGGGTTTTGTGCTCAACGATGTGGAAATCAGCGGAACGGACTGTTATATAAAGCTCGACGACGTCGAGGCAAACGTCGTCGAATGTGAATCCAAATCCGGCGATATCGATGTGAAATGCCGCGCAAGAGAGGTCGAGGCGGAAAGTCTGTCGGGAAACGTCCGCATAGAAAGCGAGGCGTTAAACGTCGATGTTGAAACTTTGTCGGGCTACGTCACAGTTATTTGCAAATCTACTCCTCGCGAGTTGGATATAAAGACGACCTCCGGCAACGTGCTGTTAAGGTTGTCCGGCGATACCGGCTTTAGATTTGAGTACGACACGATAAGCGGTTTGCTGGTGAACGCGTTCAACGAAAATACGGTCAGATACGGCAAATATTATGTGTATACTCCAAATGCCGACGCGCCAGCAAGCATTTGCGAATATGAGATAGAGACGGTTTCCGCAACTCTGACTATAGAAAAAATTATTTGATAAAGGCGCGCACTCGTAACTCAGTTGGATAGAGTGTCAGATTCCGATTCTGGATGCGCGGGTTCGATTCCTGCCGGGTGCGCCAACGCACCACCCACGCAAGTGGGTGGTTCTTTTGACCCTCGGCAGCAATCAAAACTTAATGCTGACGCGATTGACTGTGTAGCAATCGCTATTACGCACGGAGGCCGTGCTACGCTTCCTGCCGGGTGCGCCAACGCACCACCCACGTCAGTGGGTGGTTCTTTTGACTCAAGATAGCAAATATTTACGCTGTTTTTTACATCTTGCAGTTGTAGGCTTGTGTAATTGTTAAAACGTGTCAGAATTATAATTATTCATCACAGTTCTTGTTGGGAAATCGCGCTTTCGCGGACTGCCTTCCGCCTGAAGTCAAAAAATTGAGATATCATATAAAAGCTCGCCTGCAGCAGCGCTATGGCGATGCCCGGCGGCAGCAGCCAATTGTACAGCCCGAGGCTTAAGCCTCCGTAGGTGTAGGCATAGTTTATCATGACTCCCCAGGTTATCTGCGTCAGATCGCCCATGCCCAGAAAGCTCAACGTAGCCTCGAGCATGATACAGCTTGCGACGGAGGGGATAAAGCGCGCGAAGGCTACGTCCAAAACGTTTGGCAGGACGTGCCTGAAGAGTATGCGCGCCCCCGAATAACCGAGGCTGTTCAAGATCTTTATATAGGAAGATGCGCGCACCTCCATTGTTTTCGCGCGTACGGCGCGCGCCGTGGAGCACCAGCAGAGCAGAGAGATCGTGAGGATGACGCTCAAATGTCCTCCGCCGATATACGCCGCCACCACTATAGCCATGGGCAGCATGGGAATAAGCAAAAAGAAGTTTATGACTCCGCCCGCGGCTTCGCCTGCGATCCCGCCAAGATATCCCGCGATCATCCCCACCGTTGTGCCTGCGATCAAACATATCAGCGCGGATACTACTCCAATAAAAAGAGTGGAGCGCGTTGCGTAAACCAACTGCGAGAAAATGTCGAAGCCGATATTGTTTGTGCCGAGAATATGAACGCTGTCGCAGCCCAAAAGCTTATCGAAGCTCTGCGTGGGCGAATAAGGCGCTATTTGCTTTGGAAACAGTGCAAAGATCATAAATATCGACAGTATTGCTACGCCGAGCGAAAGCATAAAGACGCTGAACGCCTTACTCAAACGGTATTTTTGCAGCCGGTATCGGCGGTTTGCTTTGCTCATGCGCTCCTCCTCTGACGGGGATCGTAGAGAAGACAGACGACGTCCGCGACGAAGTTAGAAACAATGACGGACACGGCGATTACGAGAAGAGCCGCTTGCAGGACGGGGAAATCTAAATCCGCTATGGCTCTGTTGACAAGCAGTCCTATGCCGTCGATGGAAAATATTTTTTCTACGATGATCGAGCCTGCTATCATATGCCCGAAGCTTGTTCCCAGCATGCTTATGAATGGCGCGGAGACGTTGGGAAAAATATGCGCTCGCCTTATCCTGCCGGCTCGCACGCCTCTGCTCCTCGCATATGCGACATAGGGAAGGTTTGCCGCGGAAGCGGCGGTATTGCGCATAAGCAGAAATTTTTTCGGGGTAGTTGCCAGCACGAGAGTCGTCACGGGCAATACGAGATGTAAAAGTCTGTCCAGCAGTCTGCCTCCCGTCGAGGACGGCGGGATCGTAGAGTTCAGCGCGCCGAAAGGCAGAATATTCAGCTTGAACGAAAATATTATCAATAGGATTATGGCGATCAAAAAGGACGGCACGGCGTCGAGAACGACCATGCCTCCGCTCAATAAATTATGATTTTTACAGCCTGCGCGTAAACCGAGATAATATGCGAGAAATGCGGAAATCAGCCAGGCGGGCAGCGCTACCTGAAGAGTGCGGGGGATCTTTTCTTTTATTACGTCCGCAACGTTTTGACCGTGCGCATAAGAGTATCC
>CANDBZ010000092.1 GCA_947383095.1 uncultured Clostridia bacterium
AACACCTTCACGGACACTCTTTCCCTACACGACGCTCTTCCGATCTCCTATATTTGAGATAGAAAAATTATTAACCTTGCCCCTTCCTTTTATACAACTGTAAAAAAACCTTATTTATGCCCCGCAAGCGTATTGCATTGCGCAAACCTATATGCTAAACTATATAATGTCAGTGTAAAAAAATGAGAGAGGAGAGAGAATTATGACAGAATATCCCGATTACATATCCCAAAAGCGCGTCCCCGCGCCCACGCCCGAAAGCATCGTCGAGGACGGCAAAGTGCATTACGGCACGTTTGATTCGCCTTTCAAAAATCTCAATCTGCTCGATGCGGAAAAGCCGTGCGGCAAAACGCCCGACTTCATGAAATCGGGAAGACTTGTGGAGTGGGAAGCCTTTGAAGTGAAAATGGACGAGGGCTCGCTCATCAGCGCGATATACAACACGAACGGGATGGGATTTTCTATTTTCGTATGGTACGACAACGCGGAGGATAAGATTTACAGCTGGCGCAATATCGTGCCCAAAAGCAAGGCAAAGGTCGCGTCGCAGCTTGTCGACGATCACTGCTATTGCAAGACGAAGCACAGCGAATATCGCATAAACAACAACTTTTTAAACGGCAAGGCTTCAGCAAAAGGCTTCAGCAAAGGCAAATGCGGCACGTTTTCGATAGACATCAAATTCGAGCGGGTGTCCCCTCTCGCTAACGGAGTCATGCCGCTTGCGCAGAACAAGGACGGCAGCTTCCGCAATCCCCTTTATAGCGAAAAGGATCTGTTTAAGGCGGTGGGCAACATCACCGTCAACGACAAAGCGTATCGCACAAACGAGCGCTCGGTCGGCATAATCGACGATCATAAGGGATATTATCCATACAAAGCGCACTACGATTGGCTCACGACGATGGGCAAAATCGATGTGGACGGCGAGCAGAAATACTTCGGCTTTAACCTCACCCGCAATCAATCTGTCGACCAATTCAACTATAACGAAAACTTTATATGGTGCGGAGATAAGCTCTTCCCCCTGCCTCCCGTAGTGTTCAGGCACAAGGACAATAAGAAAAAAGCTAACGAATGGCGCGTTACCGACGAAAAAGGCGAAGGCATAGTGGATGTCACCTTCAAGATTAATCAAGTTTTCTATATGCCTATCCATCTGCTCGTTGCGGAATGCTACTATGCGCTGCCGTTCGGCACGATAAGCGGATACGTCACGGATACTGACGGCAGAAAATACGTCGTGGACGGTATGGTCGGCATAGGCGAGGACAAAACCACTCGCATGTAAAGCTAAAAATCTTATAAAAAAGCGGCGTTTCCGCCGCTTTTATCTTTTTGCAAATTTATTTTGACACGAGATACAGTCTCAACGCCTCGTCCACGCCTACTACTTCCTTTTTACACAGCTTGTGCGCCTCCAAAGCGCCCTTGAGCCCGAGCCATATCGCCCTAATCATAAGCGAATCGCGGGAGTCGAGCGCGGCGGCAAAGCCCTCTATCATCACCGTGAGCTTGCGGCGGTCGTCCTCGTCGATATTCACGGAGCGCACGGTATCGGATATGCTCACCACAAGATATTCCGTCTGCTGCTGCAACCCCGACGGCGCGAAATCGACTGTGCGCTCGACGACCTTATGCTCCGGCTCGATGCCGTCGACGACCAAGGACACAAGCGCCATCTTGAAGGGCATCACGACTCTGTTGCAAAACAGCGAAAAGCTTTCCTGCTTGCCTGACGCGGGGAAATAAGTATCGGCGAACTGCGACAGATTTATAGTTCGCTGGTCAAACTCCATCAGCAGTCCCGCAACGAACGCCACAAGATTTTTAGGCGTTTTGGGAAGCCGCAGCACGGGAACGTCGCCTGCAAACGAAAACGCCCTGTCCCTCTCCGCCTGATAATCAAAGCCCTGATTGCAAAACGCAAGCGCGTCTCTGAATTCGCCGTAATATGCGAGGCACTGCAACACGCGGCGCAAATTCTGATCCGCGTAAATGAGATTGGACGTATTCAAATCGTCTATTGCGCAGACAAGCGCCTGCACACCTTCGCCGTGATAGCTCATATTATCTTCTCCGCATGTCTGCCCTGCGGCAGGATCTTACCATTTGTTGTGGACCTTTTCCGCAAACCCGAGCACGTTGTCGAGGGTGATAACGGTGCCGTCGTCAAGCGTCGCCGTGCCGCTGATATAGCCGAAAACCTGATGAGGGATCATGCACATGACCTTGAGGTCAAACGGCTCGTACCTGTCGATAAGCGGCTTAAAGGTGCAATCCAGCCTTCCGTCGTCGGAGACGAACTTCCAATCCTCCATATATCTCGGCTCGCCCTCATTATCGCCGGGGATGATAAACTCCGTCCTGCCGATCTTATGCGACTTGCCGTTGTAAAAGAGCATATCCTCGCTTGCGGCATCCGTGTTGCCGAAGCCGTAGCCTATATTCCATCCGAACGTGGAGCCGTCCTCGAGACGGGTTTGCAGGCTTCCCCAATACCAGGTGTTGTCGTACGTCCATACGCCGCGCCCCCAATCCAGGGTCGCGAGGCTGTCGGAGGGGTCGAACACGCACTCCTTATCGCCGAGCCTAAAGCTGCCCTGCGCGGTCATGCAGTTTATCTTCTGATTGAAATAAAAATGCTTGTCCTTGTCAAAGGGAGTGGCAATGACCATGCTCTCCTCGGGGAAGTCCGTGAGAGTGATATCCCACTTGACGTCCGTGCCCATCTTATCCGCATTGGGATAAACGCCCGTAAGACGGCGCGTCTTGCCGTCGTTTTCAAACTTCATCTCGACCTTGCCGATCTTCCATGAGCAGTCGCCCGACTCGCTCGTGCGCGGCATATTGAACTTGCCCATCGGGAAGAGGCAGATCGCGGAATTGGTGAACTGCGCGGGAGTCAGAAAATCCATGACCGTGAGGCTCAACGCCCCCACGAAGCCCATATCGCTTATGGTGAGACACAGCGCGAACTCTTTGTTTGCGATATAATAATAATCCCACTCCTTAAGGCGCGTTTTGCTCGCCTTGACGTTTTCGCGGTTATAGGTATAAAGCATCTTTTTGGCGAACCCCGGCTCTGCGATATTGCCCTGCTCGTTCAAAAGCGCGGTCTGCTGCAAAATCTCGTGTTGTTCCATATTAAACTCCCTTGCTATATATAATAAAACAAGAATAACATATAGCTTCAAAAAAAACAAGGGCGCAGCCCTCAAAACGCATAAAATATATTGCCCCTGTCAAAAATTTATGATAAGATAACCTTGCGACACAGTTGAATAAAAATGAGGATTTTCGCAATACTCATCGTAGCGTAGATAAAGGCAATTCTTGTCTTGTCTTTTTCCACTTATGCGTTACCTTGAGTAATAATATGTGAAAATCCAAAACGGACTGTGTCGCAACTGTAGGCGAGGCAAAGTTGTAGTGCGTCACCTGCGGTGGCGCACTTTTTTTGTATAACAAAACGGGTGAATTTCACCCAACGGGAGGTAATATGAACAAA
>CANDBZ010000093.1 GCA_947383095.1 uncultured Clostridia bacterium
CACCTTCACGGACACTCTTTCCCTACACGACGCTCTTCCGATCTATATAAAGTCCTTGGGCGGGGTCGTTCAGGCGCACGGTTTTCGTTTCGTCGCCGTCGGTCAGCGTCACCTTGCAGCTGCCGTGGATGGCGATATAAACCTGCTCCAGCTCTTTGTGGGAATGAAAGCCGCGCCTGGTGTTTGCGTCCGCGCCGTAAATGTAGTAGATCCTTTTTACTATGAAAGGGATCTCTTTATCGTGCTCGGCAACCACAAGCATGCCTCTGTCGTCGCCGTGTTGCTGAAATTCTATTTTCCGTACGTCCATATGCGCTCCTATTTTTTGCGTTTGAAAATCCTTTGTATATAATGAAGCGGGTGCCTCGCCGCGATCACGATCCAAAACAACAGTTTGCGGAATGAGTTTTTGTCTTTATCGAGCTTTACGGCGTATTTGCTTTTATCCGCAAACAGCCGCGCTTCGTTCTTCCATGCCTCGAATTTTTTTTTGGCGCGTTTTTTATTCGTCGAATAGGGAAGGATCTCGTTTTTGAAAATCCTTTCGGACAGCTCGAGATATTTTCTGCTCAAGCCCCCGACGCTGCTTATGCCGCCCGAGCGATATTTGACGACCGTCCTGTCCCAAAACAATATGTTCACGCCCATTCTCAACGCTTTCATGTTGGCGGGATAATCTTCTATAGAAGGATATCTTTCGTCATAGCCGCCGAGAAGCTCGTAGTTTTCTTTAGTCCTTGCCGTGCAGCAGCCGAAAGCCATATTGTATCCGCTCATCACGTCAAACAGCTCTTGTGCGTTCGATCGCGAAAGTATGCTTTTCTCCTCATCCGTCGGGGCGGTGCGGAGAAGCCGGGACATGTCCTTGTCGTATACGGCGCGGCAGGCAGTGATTATCTGCGCGCCGCTGTCTTCAAACTTTTGCGTCCAATCGCTCAAGACCTCCGCGTCGTAAAAAACGTCGTCCGCGGCAAGATTGAAAAGATATATGCCTTTGGCGTATGAGATCGCGCGGTTGAGATTGACGGCTATGCCGCCGTTTCGCTCCGCCTGCAGAACCTTGAGCTCCACGATATTCCCGCGGTTGCGCGAGGCGATATACCGCCTTATTTCGTCGCAATCGAAATTGTCCGAGCAATCGTCGGAAATTATATATTGGATGTTAGGATATGACTGCGAAAGTACGGAGTCGACCGTCTCGAATATCGTCGAAGAATTGTTGTAGCAAGGCGTGACTACCGTGATAAGAGGCTTCATTGCTTTATGAATTTATCGTAATATCCGCGGTATTCTCCGCTCATGATATTTCTCCACCAGGACTCGTTTTTGATATACCAATCTATGGTCAGCTTGATGCCTTCGTCGAAGGGCGTTTCTGGAAGCCAGCCGAGCTCGTTGTGGATCTTGGCGGGGTCTATGGCGTATCGGCGGTCGTGTCCGGCTCTGTCCGCAACGAATTTGATCTCGCCTTTGCCAAGAGCCTTTATGATCGTATTGACCACCTCGAGGTTGGTGCGTTCGTTGTGTCCGCCTATATTGTAAACCTCGCCCACTCTGCCTTTGTGAATGATGAGGTCTATTGCGGCGCAGTGATCCTTGACGTACAGCCAATCGCGCACGTTTTTGCCGTCGCCGTATACGGGCAGGGGAATGTCGTTCAGCGCGTTGGTTATCATGAGCGGGATAAGCTTCTCGGGGAAGTGATAAGGCCCGTAGTTGTTGGAGCACCGCGATATGCTCACGGGCAGCTTATAAGTCCTGTGATACGCGAGCACGAGCAAATCGGCGGACGCCTTCGACGCGGAATAGGGGCTCGAGGTGTGTATGGGCGTATCCTCCGTAAAGAACAAATCGGGGCGGTCGAGCGGCAGGTCGCCGTAGACCTCGTCGGTGGATACCTGATGATATCGCGAGACGCCGTATTTCCTGCATGCGTCCATAAGCGCCTGCGTGCCGAGGATATTCGTCTTCAAAAAGACCTCGGGGTTGACTATTGACCTGTCGACGTGGCTTTCCGCAGCGAAATTGACTACGATATCGGGACGCTCGCTTTCAAACAGAGCGAAAATGCCGTCTCTGTCCGTAATGTCGATTTTGACAAACTTAAATCTTTCGTTTGTCATAGCGCCCTTCAGCGTTTCGAGATCTCCCGCATACGTAAGACAGTCCAGACAGACTATGTCGTAGTCCGGGTGTTTTTCAAGCATATAGTATACGAAGTTGGAGCCTATAAATCCCGCTCCGCCGGTGACGAAAATTTTCATATTTTACCTCAATTATGCTTCAATTTATTGCTTAAAACGACGGACAGATGCTCGCCGTATTTTGACTTGCCGTGCTTTTCCACAGCTTTCATCAGTTGGTCTTTGTCGATCCAGTGGTTGTAGTACGCTATCTCCTCAAGTGCGGCGACCTGTACGCCCTGACGCTCTTCTATGATCTTCACAAAGGAAGCCGCGTCGTATAGACTGTCTGCCGTGCCTGCGTCCATCCAGGCATAGCCGCGTCCCAAGATCTCCGCGTTAAGTTTTCCGTCCTGCAAATACATTTTGTTGAGGTCGGTTATCTCAAGCTCGCCGCGATCGGACGGCTTGACTTTTTTAGCATAGTCTACGACGTCTTTGTCATAGAAATACAGACCCGTCACGATATAATTGGACTTTGGGTTTTCGGGTTTTTCTTCGATTGAGATAACTTTTTTATTGCCGTCGAATTCCACCACGCCGAAAGCGTGCGGGTCGTTCATATAATATCCGAATATAGTCGCTTTGCCTTTTTGAGCGTCGGAGGCGGCTTTTTTCAAAATCGGGCCCATGCCGTTGCCGTAAAAGATATTGTCGCCCAAGATCATGGCGCACGGTTCGCCGTTTATAAATTCTTCGCCAAGCAAAAACGCCTGCGCGAGTCCGTCGGGACTCGGCTGCACCTTATAACTCAAGTTGAGACCGTATTCGGAGCCGTCCCCGAGCAGCTTTTTGAAATTGGGTATGTCGTGTTCCGTGGAAATAATCAGAATATCCCTTATGCCCGCAAGCATGAGCACGGACAGGGGGTAATAAATCATGGGTTTGTCGTATACGGGCAGAAGCTGCTTTGACGACACCAACGTCAACGGATATAAGCGTGTGCCGGAGCCTCCCGCCAAAACTATTCCTTTCATAAATTTCCTCCCAAATTTGTATATTATAAGCCTTTTCTCAAGTGTACAAGCTTGCCATAGTCCTTTGTCGTAGCGCAATACAGCACCGCGTCCACGACTTCTTCGACCCCCAGCAGTTCGCGCGTATTGATCTGCGTCTTGTGCAATTTCCCTATGAGCGGGGTGTTTATCTTTTCGGGAATTATCGCATTGAGGTAAACCTGTTTTTTCGCCA
>CANDBZ010000094.1 GCA_947383095.1 uncultured Clostridia bacterium
CGCGCTGTCCGACACGATATCAGTGCCCTTTTGAACGCTGACGATACAACAGTCGCTCGGGACTGTATATCTCACAAAATCTGTGCACCCTGCAAACGATATCGCAATCAACAGCCCCAACGCCAAACACATCAACTTTTTCATGGCTCTTATCCTCCGCATCCTATGCGAATATTATAATATGTTCGACTCGATTTTTCAACTTCGAGAGAAAAATTATTATTGCGAAAAATGCCGATAGCTATATATTTTTATGCGGTAAATCGTTTATTTAATGTTATTTGCCTTGCCTCTCCCCGTGCAAGCACGGCAGGTGGTATTTCTCTACGCTCATTCCACCTACAGGCACTCGCAAACAATCTTGCTCTCGCTGCGCTCGATGTTTTTTTATTTGCCTTGCCTATCTCCGTGCAAGCACAGAAGGTAAGGCAAATAAAAAAACAATCCTGCGGATTATACGCAAGATTGTTTTCTCGTTGGTGCCGGTGGTCGGACTCGAACCGACACGGATGATTAGTCCACAGGATTTTGAGTCCAGCGCGTCTGCCAGTTTCACCACACCGGCCCAGACAATACTATAGCATATCTTGCGACGGCGCGCAACTGATTTTTGTATAAATAGTCAAATAACAAGCGACGTTTGTTGCATACGTCTTTTTATTGTGGTAAAGTATTTTAAACGATATTCCTCATTGCGGCGCAACGCGCCGCGAGTATGATTTTGGAGCGAATAAAGCAAAACTATAGCTATGAGTCGGTTCTTTAAAAACAGCAAAGCGCTTTATATACTTGTCCCGTTCTGCGTCGCCGAAGCGACGATGTATGTTGTTTTTCTTGCGCTAGGGCAAACAAACGACTTGCTGTATATGCGATACTCCGCAATTCTGCTCTGCCTTGTTGCTTCTCTCACGCTCATTGCCTTTTACGGCGCGGACGCGGTGCTCGTTTCGGCGGCTTTTGTCTTCACCGCTATATCCGATTTGCTTATCTTTGTGCTGCCGAGCTACAGAAACGACGTTATACCGCTGTTTTTAGGCGGACTGTGCACGTTCATATTGACGCAGTGCTGTTATTTTGCACGCATCTATCTGACTGTTGGCAAAAAGCCGTTTATCTCGCTTGCTGTACGCATAGGAGTTGCGGCGATTTTGCTTATAGCTTTCGGTGTGACGGGAATGCTCGACCCGCTTGTGGGGCTGTGCTCCTTGTACTTCCCGATGCTTGTGATCAACGCGATAGAAAGCGTCATGCTTGTCAAGATCTCAAAACGGTATATAATGTTTTTTGTCGGACTTCTGCTATTTGTAGGCTGCGATATTTGCGTTGGGCTTTTCAATCTCGCGGAGTTGGGCGTAAATATATCCGAGAATGCGCGCGAGCTGCTTGCGTATCTGATATGGGTGTTTTATCTCCCGTCGCAAACTCTCATTGTCATGTCGGCGCGCAAAACGCAAATCGGAGGTTTAAGCAATGAAAAATAAGCTTTTAACTGCGCTATTCGGCATTTGTCTTGTGCTGTTTATGCTGACGTTTTGCATAGGCTTGCCAATATATTGCAGATTTTTTTACTATATTCAGATAAAAACTCTCGACCTCGAGGAGCAAACGGGCTGGTCCTACGGCACGATCAAGGAAGCGTACGACGAGGTGCTGGATTATCTCACTCTGCCGGGCAAGCAGTTCGGCACAGGCGAATTGAAATGGTCTGAAGACGGGAAAGCGCACTTCGACGATTGCAAGGTCCTCTTCGACCTCAATCTCGGTCTTCTTCTGTCGTCGGGCGCGGTTCTGTTGCTTTTGTTGATACTGCACAAGCTCAAAAAAATAAAGCTCGTCTCGGCGCGCGGGCACGAAGTATATTTCTACTCCGCAATCGCAACGCTTGCGCTTATCGCAATACTTGCCTTCTTGATATCTATAAACTTCGAACGTGCGTTTGAAATTTTTCACACAGTATTCTTCCCCGGCAAAACGAATTGGACCTTCAACCAGCATACCGATGAAATCATCCTCGTCATGCCGCAGGAATTCTTTATGAACTGCGCAATCATAATCGGCGTGGGTATCGCGTGCTTTACGGGGTCGCTGATCGCCGCGGATCTGATACGCGCCCGCAAGCTCAAGCATAAAAAAGAAAGCCCCCCCCCCGAGCCTTCTTTGACAGATACCGAATAACCGTATCTTTGGATTTTCACTTTCGTTTTGCCTTTTGAAGAGTTTCAAAGCTCAAACGGCGTGACCTGATATACATAGTAATTCAGCCAATTGTAAAATATCAGATTTGCCGTCGAGCGCCATTTCATATCCACCCTGCTCATGCTGCCGTCCGTAAAATAATTCGCAGGCGGCTCTGTCTGCAAGCCCTTTTGCAAATCGCGCAGATATTCGTTTTGCAGCGTGAAGCGGTCGTATTCGCTGTGCCCCATAAAAAAGAAGCTTTTATTGTCGTGCGTTTTCGCTATCGATATGCCTGCCTCGTCGGATTCGGCAAGGATTTTGACCGCGGTGTTTTTGCGTAACGCGACTTCGTCCGTACTTGTATATCTCGAATGAGGGATGTAAAACACGTCGTCCATTCCCTTCAACAGCATGTCGTTTTTGACCGTCGCATGCGTTGCGTACACGCCGAAGAGCTTCTTCTCAAGCGGCGTTTTCGCTATGCCGTATTTATAATAAAGCGCCGCCTGCGCTCCCCAGCACACGTATATGGTCGAGGTCACGTTTTTATCTGCGAAATCTATGATCGTCGTGAGCTCATCCCAATACTTGACTTCCTCAAACGGAATTGTCTCGACCGGCGCGCCCGTGACGATCATTCCGTCGAATTTCATGCCGCGCACCTCGTCTAGGCTCTTATAAAACTTTTCCATATGCTCGCAGGAAGCGTGCGTGGCTTCATACGAATCCGTTTTTATCAAGGTCACGTTCACCTGCAAAGCGGAATTGCCCAAAAGGCGAAGCAGCTGCGTCTCCGTAGTTTCCTTCGTAGGCATGAGATTGAGTATGGCGATCTCTATCGGGCGGATATCCTGACGGATCGCCCGCTCGTCGTCCATGACGAATATCTTCTCTTCGCGCAAGCTGCCGTACGCAGGCAGATCGCGTGGTATAATTATAGGCATAGCCGTCTCCTCTGCAAAACCGCGCGTTTACAGCGCAATATTTGTTTAATCTGTTCTTGCGCTAATTCAGGCGATATTTATATCCTTGCAAGCGCTTGCGCTATATCTTCGATAAGGTCGTCCGCATTCTCTAAGATCGGAAGAGCACACGTCTGAACTCCAGTCACCAACAATGATCTC
>CANDBZ010000095.1 GCA_947383095.1 uncultured Clostridia bacterium
GGCATACGAGATATTGTTGGTGACTGGAGTTCAGACGTGTGCTCTTCCGATCTGCCAATGCGGTCGGACATCTTCTGCCACTCGTCCGTATATTTCCACACGGACTCCTTGCACTTCTTTATAAAGGGCTCTATACCGTATTTTTCGATTTCCTGCTTTCCGTCGATACCGAGCAGCTTTTCCACCTCCAGCTCGACGGGCAACCCATGGGTATCCCAGCCCGCCTTGCGCTGCACGTGATAGCCCTTCATGGTTTTATAACGCGGTATGATATCCTTCATAACTCGCGTGAGAATGTGCCCGATATGCGGCTTGCCGTTGGCGGTCGGCGGTCCGTCGTAAAAGCTGAACTCCGGCTTGCCTTCGTTCTTCTTTACGCTCTTTTCAAATATATCGTTTTGCTTCCAAAACGAAAGCACCTCTTTTTCGCGCTCCACAAAATTCAAATTGCTTTCGACAGATTTGTACATAGCGACGTCTCCGTGTGATAATGTTTTATAGATTTTATAATTATAGACTTATATAGAAAAAAACGCAAGAATTTTGCAACGCATAAAAAAATAATGCTTCACCGTTTGACAAAAACGTACGATATGGTAAAATGTGATGGTAACGGTATTATCCGTCCATAAGGACGCGGGCGTAGTTTAATGGCAAAACGAAAGCTTCCCAAGCTTTAGTCGTGAGTTCGATTCTCATCGCCCGCTCCATTTTTTTAGTTTATTAAAGCACGATACGTGTATTATACGAATATTGAACATAACACGAAGTGTGTTATGCAATAAAATAATTAAATAAATACTTAAAAAATACAGTGAGTTTTTACCATATTTTGTATCGCTTATTAAATATAAAAATACTTATCGTGTTTCAATATGCATGGGCACAACGAACAGATGTTTATCCCTCGGCGCCATATAAAATTTTGCTTTTCTATTTTCGCAAATATGATATAATAAGTATATGACATATACGAGGTAAAGCATGAATCTTATAGAAACGTCTCACCTGACAAAATCATACGGAAATAAAAAGGTGCTCGACGACGTCAGCATAAGCATACGCGAAGGCGAAATATACGGTCTGGTGGGCAGAAACGGCGCAGGCAAGACCACGCTTATACGCAGCATTTTGGGGCTCGTCTCCCCCGACGGCGGCGAGATAAAAATAAACGGCGCTCTCGGCAAAAACGCGCTCGAATATGAAAGACGCAAAATCGGCTCTATCATAGACAGTCCAGCGCTTATTGCTCATTTGAGCGCGCTTGACAACATGAAAGCGGCGGCGCTTCTTTTAGGACAGTACGACGAAGAGAAGCTGCGAGAGCTGCTTCACACCGTCGGGCTCAACGCAAACGATTCGCTCAAAGTCAAAAACTTTTCTCTCGGAATGAAGCAGCGGCTTGCAATAGCGATTGCGCTCATAGGAGAGCCGCGCGTTCTTATACTCGACGAGCCCGTCAACGGACTTGACCCCGCCGGAATTTTCGAGGTGCGAGAGCTGTTGCAGCGGCTCAACCGTCAGGATAACGTGACTATTCTCATATCCTCTCACCTGCTTGCCGAGCTTGGCAAGATTGCAAACTGCTACGGGGTGATAGAAGGCGGCAAGCTTGTCAAGGAGCTGCGCAGCGCGGACCTCGAGGAGCTGTGCCGTCCCTATATCAAGGTCGTCGTCGGCGACTTGAAGGTCGCGCTTAACGTGGTGGTGGAAAACTATCATGCGCACGATTTCGAAATACTGCCCTACAACACGCTTGCGCTTTACGACTTGTCAAAGAGCATACCGGAGGTCGCTCAAATGTTTGCAAAGGCTAACGTGCCCGTCATAAATATCTATCAATGCGACGGCGATTTAGAATCCACGTTCATATCTCTAATGGGAGGTCTCGGACATGAAGAATAACGATAATGCGATGACTTGCGTCCTCAAGGCCGATTTATTCAAGCTCAAAAAGCATAAAAGCGTTTATATCGGGCTCGCGGTAATGTTTGCGATGATATTGATCGTCTACTGTATTTATTGGATCGGTACGGCGATAATCGAAAACGCGCATCCCGCAGACCAAAGCGCATTGGAAATGCAGCAGGAGCTTTTGAAGCTGCTGTCCCCTCTCGGGAGGCAAAGCCTTGCGGGCTTTAGCGAGACCTGCTCTATGAGTCTGTTCGTGTCGATCATCGCTTGCATATTTATAGGCAAAGAGTTTTCAAACGGGACTATGCGCATAGCCGTCTCCCGCGGCGCGAACAGGATACGTCTCTATTTCTCTAAATGGATCAGCCTTGCCGTCCTGACCGTGGCATACTCTGTCATTGTGATACTCGTTTGCGGCATATTCACCGCAATCAAGGGCTATGGATTGCCTTTTGACGGCGCGCAGTTCGGGTTGCTTATGCGTTGCTTTGCCTTGCAGCTGCTATGCAACTTGAGCACAATGTCGATAGTGGTCATGATAGCGTTTCTGTGCAGATCGAGCGGCGCGTCGTTAGGCGCTACTATAGGCGCGTATATCGCGCTTTCAATGATATTCGGCATAGCCGCGACCGTAAGCGGTTTAAGCGGCAATGCGGATTGGATCATGTTTATGCCCCTGCAGCAAGGTACAGTCGCGTCGTCCCTTGCCAAATTTTCCGCAACAGAGCTTTGCGCGGTGCTTATCATGCCCGTTGCTTACGCGGCAATAGCAACCGCCATAGGGATTATCACTTTCATCAAGCGAGATATAAAATAAATCCTCGTTTATTTATTTGCCGCTAATGCGACCGCTTGAAGCGGTCGCGTTTTATTGCACGACATATTTCGACGTTTTTCATGTAGACGGCGCATCAAATTACGCTTGCAAAAAGCTTTGATAAATGATATACTTTGTTCACTGTGCTAGACGGGGAGCTTGCGGTGCCCTGTAAACTGCAATCCGCAACAGCAGTGTCGAACGCCGTCCCAGGCTTTGATTATGGTTGGTTGCACAGTGCAAGGAGTGTCGATAGCAAGGTCCCGTGCAACGTCATGCTGTGAACCATGTCAGGGCTTGACCGCAGCAGCATTAAGCAGATTTTGGCGTGTGCCACGGGGAAACTTTGAAGGAGCCACCTACACTGTTTCCACTTCGGTAGTCATTGTCAAAGGCGGTGCGCAGTTTATCGCGATCCTGTCGTCAATTCGACGGGGTCGCGTTTTTTCTGCGGAAAACGCGAATTTATGAGCGTTTACCGCTTTCCCTATTAAGCAAAGTTTGCCCAGCCACGGGGAAACTTTGAAGGAGCCACCTACACTGTTTCCACTTCGGTAGTCATT
>CANDBZ010000096.1 GCA_947383095.1 uncultured Clostridia bacterium
ATGTATTCTTTTTGTATGAAAACAAGGACGGACGCCGCATATGAGTATATTTGACGGAAGATTTTCGGTGGAGATCGCCACTGCAAGCGGCATAGAGTCCGTCACAAAACGGGAGCTGCGCAAGCTCGGATACGAGCCGTCCGGCGCAAGTCTCGGACGTATAAGGTTCGACGGCGATTTCAAGGACGTATTACGCGCGAACATATTTTTACGCACGGCCAACAGAGTGAGGATAGTCATTTCGCAATTCGTCGCGCAAAGCTTTGACGAGCTGTTTGAAAATATGCTTTGCGTGCGCTGGCAGGACATATTGCCGAAAGACGCTAAAATCATCGTAGACGCAAAGTCGCAAAAGAGCAAGCTTTTTGCGCTTCGCAGCATACAGTCCGTAGCAAAAAAAGCAATAGTATCTTCGATGCAAAGGGCATACGGCGTATCGCAGCTTCAAGAAAGCGGAGCGAGCTATAATATAGAGATCGCGATAATCCGGGACTACGTTGCCGTCACGCTCGACGCTTCGGGAGATGGGCTGCATAAACGCGGCTATCGCACTTATCTGGGCGACGCGCCCTTGCGCGAAACGCTTGCCGCCGCAATGCTGCAACTTTCCGTTTGGAATCCCGACCGTCCTCTCATAGATCCGTTCTGCGGCTCCGGCACGATCCCGATAGAAGCCGCGCTTATAGGTCTCAACATTGCGCCCGGCATGAACAGAAGCTTCGCCTGCGAAGGCTTTTACGGCGCGCCCGACGTCCGCAAAGAAGTTCAGCGCGAGGCGGAAGAGCTTATAACGAGGGACAGACGGCTTCACGTTTGCGGCTTCGACATCGATCCCGACGCGATAAAGCTCGCTTTAAAGCATGCGGAACGCGCGGGCGTGAAAAACTATATTCATCTTCAGACCGCAGACATGCGAGGCTTGTCCTCCGCGCGCTCTCGCGGCATAATTCTCACAAATCCGCCGTACGGCGAAAGACTTATGAAAGGCAACGAGGTCGAAGCGCTTTACAGAGATTTCGGCGCGGTATGCCGCAAGCTTGACGATTGGTGCGTATACGTCATCACGTCCTTCAAAGGCTTTGAAAAGCACTTCGGTAAAAAGGCGGATAAGATCCGCAAGCTGTACAACAGCCAGATCGAGTGCAATTTTTATCAGTATCTCGCTCCGCCGCCAAAACGCGAAGCGGCAGATGAATAAATAAGGACGAAACATCATGAAAGCTCTCATTCAACGCACGTTTGAAACCAAGCTGTCCGTAGACGGCAAGCTCATAAGCAGTATTCCCCGAGGTCTGACGGTGTTTTTAGGTGTCGCCAAAGGCGATACGGAAGCTCAAGCGGACTACTTTGCGCACAAGCTGTCAAATCTGCGCATATTCCGCGACGACAACGGCAAAATGAATTTGAGCATAAAGCAGGCGGGAGGCGAAATATTGCTCGTGTCGCAATTCTCGCTTGCGGGCACGCTCGGCAAAGGAAGCGGCAACCGTCCGGACTTCGGACAGGCGGAGCTTCCCGAACGCGCTTTAGAGCTTTATAACAGGGTCACACAAAAGCTCCGCGAAGAGGGAATCACCGTCAAAAACGGAGTTTTCGGAGCGCATATGTTCATAGAACAGCAACAGGACGGCCCCCTGTCGTTTTTATTTGAATGTTAAAACAGCCGCCCATGCGGGCGGCTGTTTTATAAGCGTGTTTATTTTATCAAATCCTTTATTATTTCGCTTGCAAGAACAAGCCCCGCGATTGCGGGCGCATACGAAATACTGCCCGGGATATGCCGTCCTTCCTCGTTCTCCGTAGCCGAAGCGACAGGCTCCTCCGTGGAAAAGACGGCTTTCACTCCGCTTATACCGCGCGCTTTAAGCTCCTTTCTCATGACCTTGGCAAGCGGACAAACGCTTGTATGCGATATGTCGGCAACCTTGAAATCCGTCCCCAGCTTATTTCCCGTGCCCATGCAGGAGATTATAGGCGTTCCGCACCCCTTTGCGCGGGAGATAAGCTCGAGCTTTGCCGTCACCGTATCGATGGCGTCCGCGATATAGTCGTAACGTGAAAGGTCTATTTTATCCGCGGTTTCAGGCAGATAAAACATATCGAAAGCGGCGCATTCGCACTGCGGGTTAATGGATTTTATCCGCTCGAGCGCAACCTCCGTCTTTTTTCTGCCAACACCGTCCAAAGTCGCCAGAATCTGCCTGTTTAAATTCGACGGCAAAAAAACGTCGTTATCCAACACGTCGATACGTCCGATGCCCGCGCGCGTCAACGCTTCGACGACGTATCCGCCCACGCCTCCCAAGCCGCAAACGAGCACCTTGGCAGCCGCCAGCTTTTGCACGCCGTCGCCGATGAGCATACGCGTACGGGAATACATTTGAGTCAAAGACATATTTCACCTGCCGCAAATGATATAGCAAATTATGTCACATTTGTCGTGCTTTGACAAGCGGCTGCCTCCGCTAATAAAAAATTTTAAAATCAACGTTTGACAAGTACACGATTTGTGTATTATATTTATATTAGTAACCTTCAAGGAGATACGCTATGCTGCACAACTGTTTTCCGGAGAGGCTTAAAGCGCTGCGACAGGATAAAAATATGCTGCAGCAAGACCTTGCCTCACATTTGAAAGTATCCAAGTCCACCATATCCGGATGGGAGGTCGGCAGAAATCAGCCCGATTATGATATTCTGATAGAATTGAGCATACTTTTCGGCGTGTCGGTCGACTACCTGATAGGAAGAAGAAATTATTGAACAAACAAAATAAGTGTGTCGGCGACACACTTATTTATTAGCCTATCTTAATAACTGGTTTAGAAATCAAAACAAATCGAGGTAAATATGACGCTCAATCAAACATTTGCAATCAGAGTCAGGGAACTTCTGAAAGAAAAGAAGATGACGCAATATAGATTAGAGCAAAATACAGGAATATATCATAGTACAATGACGGCTGTTTTAAACAACAAGACAAAAGCCTCCAACTTTAGGACGATGGCACTCATAATAAGGGAGCTCGGTGTATCTATCACCGAATTCTTCGACAGCGAAATTTTTGATTTGGATATTATAGAAATCGACTGACACCGTCAGTCGATTTCTATTAATGTCCTATTAATGCCGTTTAGATCGGAAGAGCACACGTCTGAACTCCAGTCACCAACAATGATCT
>CANDBZ010000097.1 GCA_947383095.1 uncultured Clostridia bacterium
GAATACTCGTCGTCCATAGCAACGGACGCAGGCTGCGGCTCTATCGCGCAAAAGCTTCAGTTCGGAGGTAAGATCGTGATATTTTTGATGAGCATATCCATTGTCGCCGCGCTTGTGGACGTTGTGTCGGCGTTGGTGAAGATATGAAAGTCGTCGGTGGTTGTCTGTGCGTTGCCGTATACGGCGACAAGTTGCCGTCCGCGCGCAATAAAACCGGCAAGAAGAGGCTCATTATCGTGCTTGTCGCGCTGTGCGTCGCGCTTACGGCGTTGCTTATAGCTTTGTGCGCGTTGCCTCCGGTCGCTGCCGCCGATAAAGGAAAAAGCGAGGAAGAGGTGCGCAAGGAGCTGTCCGACGCGGTCAACGACGCAATAGACCGTTTGGACCTGTCGGAGCTGCAGAAGTATATCGACAGCCTTGACGAGAGGCAGAGACAAACTCTCGATATAAAGGACGTCAAAGCGACTTTGCGCGCGCTCGTCAACGGCGACAGCAAGGATTTTTTCGGTAAGCTGCTCAATTTGCTTGCAAATTCGCTGGGAAAATACTTTGCGGGATTTTTGCCGAGCTTTATCACGATCATCATTATTTGCCTGTTGAAAAACATGCTCGGAGGTCTGACGGGAGGATTCGCCAACGGCTCCGCAACGGAGGTTGTGCACATCGTGTGCTATTGCGCCGTTATAATCGTGCTCATGACCGGCATTGTGGGCGTTGTGGGCGCGGTGACTGATACGGTATCCGCGTTGACGGGCTTTGCGTCGGCGATTTTCCCCGTGCTGCTCACTTTGCTTTCCATGCTTGGAGGCGCGACCACCGTCGCCGCATATACGCCTCTTATGGCTGTGTTAAGCGGGTTTATCATGAGGCTTATAACGGCGGTGATCGTGCCCGCTTTCATTGCGACGATAGTGTTTTCCGTCGTAGGCAACATATCGAAGACGGTCAAGCTCGATAAGCTCACCAAAGTCATAAAATCCTCGTCCTCCTGGCTCATAGGGATAGTTTTCGGCTTGTTCGCCACATTCCTGACGGTGCAGGGGATCACGGGCGGAGTGGTGGACAAGTTCGGGTTTAACGTGGCAAAGTTCGCGGTGTCGAGCTATGTGCCCGTGCTGGGCGGATACCTGTCCGACGGCTTCGATCTGTTGAGCACGTCGCTGGTGCTCGTGAAAAACGCCGTCGGCTACAGCGGAGCGGTGATCCTCGTGTGTACTGCGCTCTTTCCGCTTGTAAAGGTGATCGTCTTTTCGCTGACGCTGCGCCTGACCGCCGCCGTTGCGGAGCCTATCGGAGACGCGAGGATGTCAGGACTGCTCAACAACGTAGCGGGGAATATGAATTTGCTGATAACTGCTCTTGCCGGAGTGGCGTTTCTGTTTTACATATTGCTGATGCTGTTTATCGGCAGCTGCAATATGGGCTTGTAGGAGGGGAAATGGGCGTTTGGATAATGTCGATAGTGGGCGTTATATGCCTCGGTATTCTGCTTGAGATAATGCTGCCCGACGGCAAGACCGCCAAATACGTCAAGGGCGCGTTTTCGCTGCTTGTGGTGTTTGTGATCGCCGCGCCGCTGCCTAATCTGCTTAAAAAGGATTGGGTCCTCGATTTAAGCGGAGTGAATTTCGGGGTGGACGAGGAATACATAGTATCCACATATGCCGCTTATGTGGATACCGTCGAGCGCAGCGCGGAAAGGAAGCTGCTTGAGGATGGGTACGTCGCGGATGTGAAAGTAGAGCTGAAGGACGCAACGCCCGCCGCTCTCGATAAGGTGAGCGTCGCCGTCCTGAACTTCAAGCCCGAGATCCTGCCTGATATTACGCAAGACGTGACGGATATCGTAGCCGATGCTTTGAGGTGCGATAAAAATTATATATCCGTGACGGTCGGTTGAAAAACAAGTCATAAATCAAATGCGCATGCGCGTATATTTTGGAGGAAGTATGGAAGTTGACGACGCGAGAAAAGGCAAATCCGGCAGCGGCTTTTGGAAAAAGCTCAAGGGAATAAAAAATCTGCAAATTATTGCCGTAATATTCATAATCGCAGTGGCGCTCATCATATATTCTACCGTGAGCGCGTCAAAAAGCGGCAGCGATGCGAAAACCGCCGTAAACGGCGTCATGACGTCTGACGAACTGCGCTTGAGCTCGATACTCGGCAATATCGAAGGAGCGGGCAGGGTGGAAACGATGATAACCACTCAAAACGACGTCATCGTGGGCGTACTCGTGATCGCCGAGGGCGCGGACAGTATAAACGTCAGATTGCGGCTCATCGACGCCGCGTCGACGGCGCTGGGCGTGAGCAAGAGCATTGTAAACGTCTACAGCCGCAAATAAATCAGTACCATATAGGAGGAATATATGAAAAAGATTAAGTCAAGAACCAAAAAGATACTTGTATTGTCAGTCATGATAGTGCTTTTGGTGACGACGGGCGTGCTGAATTTTGTGCTTAACGACAAAATTACAAGCGCAACCGATAAGGTCAATCAAGGCGACAATACGGTGACCCAAACTTTCTTTGTCGCGGCGCGCAGCGAAAGGGATACGACGAGAGAATCGGAATTCCTGTATCTGGACGCGATAATGAAGTCTGAAAACAGCTCCGCAAACGCGAAGACCGAGGCGGAAAAGCAGAAAATGCTTATCGTCAAGCGCATGGAAAAGGAGCTTGCTCTCGAGACCGCTATAAAGGGCAAGGGCTTTGAAGACGCGATCGTCACCATCGGCGACGGCGGGATCAACGTGGTAGTAGGCAAGGCGGACCTTTCGATCACGGAATCCAACCAGATAAAGAGCATCGTCGTGACGGAAATGTCATGCAAGCCCGGCGAGGTGAAGGTCATTCCTTACAATTGAGAGCCGGCGTCAAGGCAACGAACAAAACAATAAAAAGGTGAGCGTCAGCTCGCCTTTTTTGTTGATATAATGATTATAATATGATATAATAATTCTACAATACGCAAAAACCCCCGAAATACCGTCAAAAAGCGGTGTTTTCGGGGGTTTTTTCTATTTCGTGTTACTAACCCGATACTAATTCAAAGTAGTAAACATATTGTGTCACGCAGTTCCTGAATGGTTTTGTGCGTGTAAACCCTTTCACCA
>CANDBZ010000098.1 GCA_947383095.1 uncultured Clostridia bacterium
AACTCCGTCATGTCGCCGTTGGGCTCCGCCGAGTTTTTATCGAACTTATATTCTACGTTGATATCGCCGTTTCTCGCAGTCCGGTCGGCAACGTGTCTTTCGCCGCGCCACTTGAACGACCTGTCGTTTGCGGTGCTCGTAAAGCTGCTTCTTTCAGGCTGAAGCGCGGGACGCGAGATAGCTTTCGGAGGACGTCCCTTGTGCGGCGCGACGGGAGGAGGCATAAGCTCGTTTGAGATCTTATAGATAAGCTCCATAAGCTCCGCCTTGTTTAATTTGGTAGGCGACGTCACGCCGACCGTTCTCGCCGTATCGCGAACTTCAAAAATGCTCATTTTTTCCAATTCTTGCATAGTATACTTATGCATAGGCTTTACACTCCTGATATATTGATATAGTTAATATTTTTTACTTGGGTTTTTAGAAATTCGCCGCATAAATTGCAGAGTCATAAAGTATACGGCATATAAAAAGTGGATCATCCGCCGTTTTTTCAAACGGCGAATTTTTCAAAAGTTAAATTATTTGGACAGCTTTTCAAGCACAAGCATCTTTGTCTCTTCCCCGTCGAAATCCGCTCTGTCGAACTCGACGGTTTCGCTTTGAGCATGAATGATGTTTTCATCGTCGAAAAGATCCAAAAATTCGTTGAGCTTGTCGATATCCATGTCGCAATCCTTGGTCTTATAGTGCATGGGTATGACAATATCCGGCATGATACGGTCGACATACTCCTTCGCCTGCGCCGCGTCGATAGTGTAAGTGCCGCCGACAGGTATCATCAAAACGTTTACAGGCATAAGCGTCTCCACCAAAAACGCGTTGCACTCCTCGCCTATATCGCCCATATGACACAGATCGACGCCGTCCATACGGTACTTGAAAACAAGATTTTCACCGCGCAGAACGCCCTTCTTTTCATCGTGGTAGGTGTTGTTGGCAAGAATATGTACTCCGCCGATCTCATACGCTCCGGCTTTGTTAAGCACAGCGGGATCGCCCGAAACGCACTCGAGATTGTTGTGGTCGTCATGAGCGTGACTCATGGTCACAATATCCGCTTTCACATCGGGCATACCGTATCCGATATGCGAGTGATAAGGATCGGTGACGATCGTCGTACCCGTGCTTTCCTCAAGCTTAAACGATGAATGGCCAAGCCACGTAAGTTTCACTTTGTCCTCCTTTATTTATATAACTCTGCTACAAGCTCTCTTATCTTCTGCGACGGGTCAAGCAAAGTCGAAACAGACTCGTTGAAATTCGCCGCGGCGATGATAAAAGAGATATATTTTGAAATATCCGCCTCTACAAACCAAGAGCAATCCTTAAGCTCGGGAATGCGGTATGTAAGGTTTGTGGATATGACTCCGTCGAAAACGCCTTCTTCGTACGCCTTGTTAAACTTCTCTACGCCCTCGGTAAAAAGCGAGAAGGTTGCGGCGAGGAATACGCGTTGAGCGCCCTTTTCCTTTATCTCTCTGGCAAGCTTGAGAATGGAATCGCCCGTGGCGATCATATCGTCCGCCACAAACACGTCCATGCCCATCACCGAGCTGCCGATATATTCGTGCGCGACTATCGGATTTCTTCCGTTGACGATCGTCGAATAATCGCGGCGCTTATAGAACATGCCGAGGTCCAGACCGAGCACCGAAGCATAGAACACGTTTCTCGTCATAGCGCCCTCGTCGGGAGATATAACCATAAGATGATTTTTGTCAAGCTTTATGTCGGGATACTTCCTCACCATGGATTTGAGGATCTGATAATGCGCGAAGTAATTGTCAAATCCCATATTCGGCACGGCGTTCTGCACCCGCGGGTCGTGCGCGTCGAAGGTGATGATATCGTTGACGCCCATGCTTTGCAGCTCCTGCAGCATCATCGCGCAATCAAGAGACTCCCTCGCGTTGCGGCGATGCTGACGGCCTCCGTACAGCATCGGCATGATGACCGTCATGCGCTGCGGCTTGCCCGTACAGGCGCAAATAAGGCGTTTGAGATTGGCGTAATGCTCGTCGGGAGTGAGCGGCACGTCCATACCCATCATCTTATACGTCACGCCGTGATTGCCGGGATCGCATATAAAATACAGATCCTTGCCGCGCACCGTTTCGTAAATCAAGCCCTTGGCGTCTCCGTTTGTGAAACGAGGACAGTCGGTTTTTAGCAAAAACGTGCTTTTTTGCAGTTTTTTGCCGAGATGCGAGTCATTGAACAGTTTGATGAGTCTTTTGTCGATAAGCTCCGCAAGCTCCTCCGCGCCGGGGGTTGCGATCAGTGCGATAGGAGCGCTTGGTGTCTCCCCAAAAACAGAAAAATCCGGTGTCATTGGTTTCCTCCGAGAGTATGGTTAAAGTATATCAAACAAACTTGATTTGCGCAATAATATTTAGCATAATAATTTTTGACATAAATTGTATTTTATATAATATCGCTTATATTGCCGCCGAAATCATATCTGCAATATCCTTATCAAAATGCCGTTCATGACCGCCATGCCGCCGCGAGTCAAAAAAATACGTCCGTTTTCGTTTTTGAAAAAACTTCTCAATTCCTGCGGGATCCTGCCCTCCAGCAATTCTTCGGGCACGCCCTTTGTCATGCGCAGCCCGAGCATCACGCTCTCGTTCCAGACGTCTTTGTCCGACAGCGCGCGCATTTCCGCGCGGGGTATCATGTCAAACGCTTCCGCGCAATTAACGCCCGCTATATACGCGTTCAGATCCCGCGGCTGCGCAAACCTTACGCGCGCCGGCAACGGATCTACGCCGTCCTTCGTTTTAAGATAGGAGTGCGCTCCCGCGCCGAGACCTATATACTCCTCGTCGCTCCAATACCCGCAGTTGTGCGCGCTCTCGAAGCCTCTGACTGCAAAATTCGAAACCTCGTATCTGTTTAAACCGTGATTTTCGAGAATATTCGCCGCTATGTCAAGGAAGTCCGCGACTTCGTCGTCATTCGGCAAAATCGTTTTGCCCTCCTCGACGCGCTTTGCAAGCGGCGTGCCTTCCTCGAGCGTGAGCGCATAAACTGACATATGCTTCACCAGATCGGAAGAGCACACGTCTGAACTCCAGTCACCAAC
>CANDBZ010000099.1 GCA_947383095.1 uncultured Clostridia bacterium
TTTACAAAATACCTCTCCCGTTCCGGCTGTCACCCGTGCGACCGCTCCGAGGCCATAATAGGCTTGCCTATTATATCGTCGCTTTCCACCGCAAGCCGAACGCTCTCCACGGTTTTTTTAAGCAATTCATCCAAATTTTCCATATTTCCTCCGTCGTTTAGAATTTTATCGTCATTTGGCGCTTACTGCCGCCAACAAGATGGCTATCAACTGATAAAGATTTATTTTCATCCTGATCCTGCCGTCGATTTCAAGCGCGTCCGCGGGCTTTGACGTATAAATTTTACACTGCTTGAGCAGCGGTTGCGCGATGCACGTCAACGCCGCCGTCAGCATCGCGGAGTTTTTTGCGTCCTCCGTCCCGACCAAAGCGAGCAAATTTCCGCTTGCTTTTACTCCCTCGAGCTTATATTGCTTCAATGCGGACAGCGCCTGCTTCGGCGATATCGCCTTTCCCTTCGGCTGTTTGCCGTTTATATACAACGCAAACGAGCGATCCTTCTTTTTTACGCGAAGCCTCGCTATTGGAAGCCTAAACAGGTTCAAATCTATTTCTATCCTGTTGCGCGCAAGCGACGCATGACCGCGCGCTCCGACGTTGAAGGGCACAAACAGCATCGTTATTAAAAATTGAAGCGTGATTAGCGCCGCCGTTGCATTCATACAGATATTGTGCGTCAATTTGCAATTATTATTAAGCCAAAAGAAAAAGACGGGAATCCCGTCTTTCAAAGCCGTATAAAGCGGTTGATTATTCGTAAATTTCCACTTCTCCGCCTTCCTCGTCGTCGAAGAAATCAGGCAAGGTCAACTCTGCGTCATCTCCCTCGCCTTCCTCTTCCGCGACCGACTCTTCTTCCGCAACGTCGGCGGCCGCAAGCAGCTCGACCTCCTCTCCTTCCTCGTTGAGTATGCTTCGGTTGTGGAATAAAGTCTGTTGCGCGGGCGCGTTTATAAGGATAAGCTTTTCAAGCACTTCGGAATAATCCGGCAACTCCTCTATGCTTTCCAGCCTGAATTTTTTCAAAAACTCGTCGGTGGTGCCGTACAAAAGCGGTCTGCCCACCGTATCCTTACGTCCGACGGCCTCGACGAGTCCCGCCTTGAGCAAAGCGGAAATAGCGTATTCCGAGCTTGTGCCGCCGCGCATATCGTCTATCTCCAGCCTTGTTATCGGCTGCTTGTACGCTATTGTGGATAGCACCTCGAGCAAGGTTTTCGTCAATTCCTTTTCCTTGAGCGGCGTCAGCACGTCCGCCACCGCGTCGCCGTAATCGGGATTGGACATAAACTGCAATTTGCCGTTGAATTCCGCAAAAATTATACCGCTGTTGCCGCAGTATTTGGCCTTGAGATTTTTGACGATTTGATTAAGCTTCTGCGACGTCAGCTCCGGCACCTTTTCGCAGATGTCGGCTTTTGAAATGGCGTTGCCGCTTGCAAACACAACGGCTTCAACTACATTCTCAATATTTTCCATCGTCGCCCTCCTCAAATTCGACGGGAGTATCCTCCGTGCCTTCGACGGCAAATATAGTTATCGTGCCAAAGGTCTCCTCCTGCGTTGCACGAAGTCTGCCGTATTTCAAAAGCTCGAGCACGGCAAGAAAAGTCGTCACGATATCGGATTTGTCATAATCCGGTTCAAACAGATCCATAAAATTCATCTCCTTGCGCACGGAGATCATCACGCGGATATATTCCATCTGGTCGTGAACGGAAAACCTTTCTTTGACGACCTTTTTCGGAATAATCTCCTGCTCGCGTCTGTCGGCGTTGGCAAGCACTTTGGCAAACGCCTCTACAAGCTTGGGCAAAGAAAAATTGACAAGCGCGACGCGATAATCCTTATCCGTATAGACGGGCGCGCGATAAAACCTGTTTATAGTTTCTATTTCGCGCAGCTTTTCGCTTTGCTCCTTCAGCAGCGCATATTCCTTTATCTTGTTTATGAGCTGCATGCGCTCGTATTCGGCGTCGTCTTCCTCGTATTCCTCGTCGTCGTCCTTTGGCAGAATACGCACGGACTTGAGATAAACCAATTCCGCTGCCATGGTAATAAACTCGCCCGCATATTCAAAATCAAGCTCCTCTCGCGGAGTATCGTTGATTATCTGCACGTATTGACTGGTAATATCGGAGATAAAAATATCCTCGATTTCAATTTTTGCGTCCTTTATAAGCTCGTAAAGCAGCTCTATAGGAGCCTCGTAATCCTTCAGACGGTAGATTATCTGCGGCTTTTCGGTGATAAAATCGCCCTCGATTTGCTTTGGCTGCACGATTTTTGCCGCATAAACGACGTGTCCGTCCGCTCGCACGGCGATCTCCTGCGGGGACTCCTCCGCTTCCTCGCCGATGTCGGATCGCATATCTGCGGTCTGGATATCGGAGTTTTCGCCGATAGGCTTTAGGTCTCCGTCAACGGCAACGTCGCCCGACTCCTTGTCGAGCGTGTCAAAACCGACTTCCACGGTTGCGATTTCGTTGTCGAATTCGATATCCATATCCCCTCGCGCGTCTAAACGGCGCGCCCAGCAAAATTTACAGAAATTTTAACACACGGGAGATAAAATGTCAAAGCAATTACATACGCCGACCGTTTGATGAGTCCGAAAGCATTTAAATTGAAATCGAAATGCAAAAGCGGCACTTCTCGTACCGCTTTTGTCAATAACTATATCTCTATTTCCTTGCTCCCGACGTCTTGCGCACGGGTGAGGAAAGCAGATATCCTTTATCTCGTCGCCCAATGCTTGCCTATCTCGCCTATTGCGTCGAAGAGGCTCATTCTATCCACGGTCTCGTTGGCGACGACAGCCGTTTCGCTCACAACTACGCCGTCCTTGACGAGATATACCTTGCCTATAACGTCGCCTGCTTTGACGGGCGCTTTTATCACGGATGGCAATTCAAACTTCAATTCGTACGCCGCGCTCTCCTGTCTGGACATGAATTGCGCCACGTCGCGCTCTACAGTGATATCGATTGTGCTCTTCTTGCCGCCTGCGACTTCGATAGAGTTCTCTATGTTTTCTCCGAGATCGGAAGAGCGTCGTGTAGGGAAAGAGTGTCCGTGAAGGTGT
>CANDBZ010000100.1 GCA_947383095.1 uncultured Clostridia bacterium
GCGGACGGGCTGGGCTGGAAAAGAGACTCGAGGGGCAGGCTGCGCGCGCTTATCGACAGCGCGGCAAATCAGCGAACGCTTGCCGCGGACAAGAGCGTGGCGGAACTGTTTTGCGAGAAGGGGATACTTGTCAATACCGACGTAAACAAGGATCTATATAGCGGAATACAGAGGATAAAGTCGCTGTTTGAGCAGAGACCGCCGAGAATTTATATATTTGAAAGCTGCGTCAATCTCATCCGCGAGCTTAAGAGCTACTGGTGGGGAAGCGGCGACAGACCGAAGAAGGTCGACGACCACGCCTTGGACGAATTGCGGTATTTCGTGACGTCGCTGCCCAAACCCGCCGTCGCGCCGTCGCCGCCCAAATCGGTCATACAGGCGGACAAGGAAAGATTGATAAGAGGAGCAAAGAGGGATGCGAAATGGATAAGGAACTGTTGAACGGACTGCTTAAGCGCGCAAAGGGCTACTCGTATAAAGAGGTGCAGGAGGAATACTGCGTGAAGGAGGACGGGGAAATTGCGCTGACAAAGCGCAGGGTGACGAAAAAATACTGTCCGCCCGACGGCAACGCGTTGAAAACTTATATGGAGCTCAACGCCGAAAGAAGGCTAGAGGAGTGGAGCGACGAAGAGCTGGAAGCCGAAAGGCAGAGGCTTTTGGGAGAATTGAAAAACGGCGTCGCGTCGAAGGCGGCGGACGATAAAAATAAAGGAGACGAATATGACCGAATTTGAACAAAAAATCGTGTCGCAGGTCAACGAGGACTTTAAGAAGCGGCAGGAGGCGAGACGGCCTCTGGAGCTGAATTGGCGGCTCAATATGAATTTCGTCATGGGCAACCAATTCGCGCAGATCTCGCCAAAGGGCGAGATAGAGGACGAGGGCAAGCGGTACTATTGGCAGCAGAGAGAGGTGTACAACCACATCGCGCCGATATTGGAGACGAGGCTCGCAAAGCTGTCAAGGGTAAAGGCGAAGGGCACCGTGCGCCCCGCGACGTCCGATGACGACGACGTGGCTTCCGCTTCGCTTGCGAGCAAGCTTATAGACGCGGTGTTTAAGGAAAACGACTTTTCCGCGCAGCTCTCGCAGGCAAACACCTGGAGCGAGATCACCGGCAGCGCGTTTTTTAAGATAACCTGGGACACCGATAAGGGAAAGCTTATCGACGCGGAAGAATCGGTGAAGGAAGGCGAAATAAACATAACGCTCTGTCCGCCCTTCGAGATTTTTCCCGAGGATATCGCCGTGACGGATATCGACAAGCAAACTTCTATCATGCACGCCAAGGCTCTTACCGTAGCGGAGGTAAAGCGTCTTTGGGGCAAGGAGGTGAAGGGCGGCGACGTGAACGTGTTTTCGTTTGACAACGCGCAGATAGCGGGCGGCTTGGGATACACGGCTACCGTTCCGAAGATCGTAAGCGAAAAAAGGGAAAACAGTGTGACCGTGATAGAAAAATACGAGGCGCCGACTGCGGAATATCCCAAGGGAAGGCTTATCATCGTCGCCGGCGACGCGCTGCTTTATCTGGGCGATCTGCCCTATCTGAACGGCGAGGACGGCGCGAGAGGCTATCCGTTTGCGAGGCAGGTGTGCATCGAGAGCCTGACGGGGTTTTTCGGAACTTCGATAGTGGAAAGGCTTGTGCCCGTGCAGCGCGCGTACAACGCCGTCAAAAACAGAAAGCACGAGTATATGAACCGCATCGCCGTGGGCGTTTTGGCGGTCGAGGACGGCTCGGTGGATACGGACAGCCTCGAGGAAGAGGGACTGCCGCCCGGGAAAATAGTGGTGTACAGGCAGGGCGGCGCGCCGCCTATCGCGCTCAATCCCACGCAGGTGCCCGTAGAATTTTCCAGAGAAGAGGAAAAGCTGCTTAACGAATTTGTCATGATAAGCGGCGTGAGCGAGGTCACGACCTATTCGCAGGTGTCGTCGAACGTGGCGTCGGGCGTTGCGATATCTCTGCTTCTCGAGCAGGATGACACGAGGATATCTTTGACTGCGGACAGCCTGCGCGAAAGCGTCAAGCGCATAAGCAAGCAGATATTGAGACTGTACCGTCAGTTTGCGAAGACCCCTCGCGTCAAGCGCATAACGGGAGATAACGGCGAGGTGGAATTGGCAGCGTTTTCCGCAAACAATATCGACAGCGAGGATATCGTTTTCGATACCATAAGCGACGTCGAGGATACGCTTTCGGCGCGCAGGGCTATGGTTTACGACCTGCTGCGTATGGGGCTTTTTGCGGACGGCGACGGAAAAATGTCCGACGCGACGAAGACGAAGCTGTTTGAGATATTGGGCTTCGGTAATTGGGAGGACGGAAGAAGCGCGGACGAAATACACAGGAAAAAGGCTCTTCGCGAAAATCTCGAGATGGAAAAGGAGGAGCTTGTGCCGGACGTGTACGACGACCACAAGCTGCACATCGGCGAACACGTCAAGCTGTGCGTGTCCTCAAAGTGTATCAAGGACAAAGCGATGCGCGACAGAGTTGCAAACCATATAGCGATGCATAACCAGCTTGCCGGACTCGACGGCGGCGTGGGCGAATTGACGAAAAAATTCGACGGAGAGGAAGAAAATGAGTGAAATGATCAAGGAAATGCCGCCGTCCGTCCCTGCGCGGGACGAAGCAGCCTGCGACGAGATCGACGGCGAAGCGAAGGACGATACCGCATGCACGGAAGAGGCGGCGGCAAATAAAGAAGTCAACGAACATAATTTGGGCAAATTCAAAAACCCGCAGGAGCTGTTGCGCGCGTACGGGGAACTCGAAAAGGAGTTTACCCGCCGCTCGCAAAGGCTCAAGGAGCTTGAAAAAGCGACGCAACCCGTCAATACGCAGGAGCAATGGAAAAGCGCGGTGGATAAATTTTTTAACGAAATCCCGTCGGCAAAGCCCTTTGCGAAGGATATGGCAGGCGT
>CANDBZ010000101.1 GCA_947383095.1 uncultured Clostridia bacterium
TGTGCTCTTCCGATCTGAGCTCGAGGTCGAGCAGCATTCGTATTTCCGCGCCGCTCTCCCATATGGGGAAATCCGTGCCGAACATAAATTTTTCCACGCCGAGGTCCAATATAATTGCCTTTGCGATCTTTCTGTTCATTTGATACAGGCTTGAGGAGGTATCGAAGCACACGTTTTTCAGCACCTTGTATTTCATGATCTCATCCCACTCCGTCCAACCGCCGAAATGCGCCGCGATAAAATGCAAACGGGGATAATCCGTTGCGATCTCGATCATATAACGAGGATGAGAAAAATCAAACCTTTTATCTCCCGTATGCACCAAAATAGGCAAATCGAAATCACCTATCGCGTCAAGCAGCCTGCGCGAGCGCTCCCCGCAGAGCTTGAACGCCTGACAGTCAGGATGCAGCTTTATTCCCTTAAGTCCCAACTCCTTTATCCTTGCCGTCTCGTCGGCGACCTCGAAGGGATCCATATCCGGATGCAACGTGGCAAGCGGATGAAACAAAGGATTTGAAAGCTGCGAAGCCATAAAATCGTTTATTTTGCTCACCTGCTTCTTTGACGTGGCGACGGAGCAGACCACTGTTTTATAAATGCCGTTCGATTTCATGGACGCTTCGAGATTGGCTATTCTTCCCGCCGTGTTCAGCTTCAATCCGTAAAATTTGCCGATGCCCTCAACGGCTTTGTCGGCGATGACGTCGGGATATATATGTGCGTGAGTATCGATTATTTTCATAGTCTGTATCTTATCACTTAAAACAAATTTTGACAAGAAAATACCGCAGCAATTATAAGTCTCATGCGGTACATACAAAAACACATGTTTAGAGTATCGAAAATCATAGTTAATTTTTTACAATGCAAAATTTTAAAACACTATTGTAATACGGCTGCATATTGTATATAATATAAATGAAGCAAATCCTGCTATGCACGTGATGACGCACTATTTTGAACCACAAATTTTATACGGGATTGCGCGTCCGAATTTATGCGGAGATGTCAGGCCTCGTCGTTTCAGTGGAAGACAGATACCGCACGGCAGCATTTACCCACCCTGCTAATCGGCGGGTTTATAAAATGGCGTCACACGGCGGTGCGGGACAAGCATGAAAACAACTGCCACCGATCGGTGGCAGTTTCCTTTATCAACAAACCGTTTACTATCTTCGCTAATTGTATGCAACGTCTTAAATACAGCGTTTACGGCATGGGTCTGCCACCGCCTATCGGCGTCACCTTCGCCCAGGTCAACTGTCCCACTATTCCGTCCGCAACCAAGCCGCTTTCCCGTTGGAACTGTCTGACTGCCTCCGCCGTACCCGCGCCGAATACTCCGTCGACGCTGCCCACGGGATAGAGCTTTGACAGCAGCTTTTGCTGCAGATATCTCACGTAGACGCCTCTGCTGCCCTGCCTCAATAAAGGCAGGCTTTCGTCCTGCATCAAGAGCTTGCGCCAGGTATTTCTGCCGACGATACCGTCCGCCGTCAAGCCGTTGTCACGCTGAAATTTGATCACCGCCGACTGCGTGCCGCTGCCGAACTGCCCGTCGACGGACATGCTGTCGCCGTATAGATTGAGATAACATTGCAAAAATTTAACCGCACTGCCGCCGCTGCCCCGCCTCAAGGTCGGCATCTCGTCGTACTCTACGTTATCGACATACTCCACGTCAAAGTTTTCACATACGCCCCTACAGCCGCCGTCACCACAATTTTTTTGAAAATCCGGGTCGATCATAAGCTTCGCTTCATTGAAGTTTGTCATAAATCCGCATTCGCACAGCGCGGCGGGACAGTTGACGGAGCGCAGCATGCCGACCTCCGTCAAAGTAGCCACGCCGAGATTGCGCGTATCGATTTCCGTTTGCAGACCGGCAGACACGTCGTACGCGAGCAGCCTGCTCGAATTGGCGTATCTGTTTTCCCGCGAGTAATATACCTTATGCCCGTTCGCGGACGAAAACTCCAATGCGTTGCCTGCGGCGTTATACGCATATGTAATGACGCAGGACAGTCCTTGCCTGTTTACGCGAGTCACGCGTTGAGATATTGATATATCGCCGAGCTCCGGCTTGACGTCGTATACGTTGAACCCCGTGCGCAGACAGGCGATAAGAAAACGGTATTTAGCAGGACGGTTGAATTCGTTTTCATAAAAGCTTCTGCCTATATAAGGCATGACGGGCGTACGTTTGCCCGCGGTGGGCGGATTTAGCCCGTGTTCGTCGTTGCCGCCTATATAAAATCTTGATGCGATTGCCATAATGACCTCCGATACTTGATGAGACATTATATTGAAGCAACAAAAAAAATGCTCATAAAAAGACGGACTGTTTCCCGTCCGTCGTCATTTATAATACACTGTTATTATTGTTCTGCTGCGGTAGCCGCGTTTTGCTGATGTCGTTATTCTTTGCGCAGCTGCTTTTGATATCCCTTTTCCTCGGCAATCTGCACTATGCGCAAGTCGATAGATCGGAAGAGCACACGTCTGAACTCCAGTCACCAACAATGATCTC
>CANDBZ010000102.1 GCA_947383095.1 uncultured Clostridia bacterium
AGATATTGCCTTTGTGATATCCCTGCACGCCCTTTGCCGACGCTTTTGCGCTGGTCATGCCGTGAGCGCGGTGATCGTCCGCAAAAACAATATAGCCATTGGCGTTCAAAAAGCCTGCGAAATCGTCGTATCTTCTTGCGTGCTCCGCCATGCCGTGCGAAATCTGCACGACCGCTTTGGGATTTCTCACGTCGTCCCAAAGATAACATTGAAGCGTAGTGCCGTCAAAACTCTTAAATTTTTCGTTTTTCATATAACCCCCGAATATTTGAGCATGCCCGCAAGCGCGCATCGTTTTTGATAATATGATATTAACATACGCAGGAAAAAATTTCAAGACTCAAAATCATACATTTGTATTAAATCTGCATACGGCGCGAAATTGCGCGCGCGGCGCAAACTTTTGTCGACTTTCTTCATACTATAAAAAAGCATATTCGAGGTGATGATATGAGCAATAACAACGCAGGCACGATAGTTTTTACGGGCGGAGGGACGGGCGGTCACATATATCCCAATCTCGCGCTTATTCCCGAGTTTGAAAAGCGCGGCTACAAAGCCGTTTATATCGGCGGCGAGGGCAAAACAATGGAACGCTCCCTCGCTCGCGAAAACAAATTGAAATACTACGGTATACCCGTCATAAAGCTCGTCCGCTCTCTTTCCCCGTCCGCAATGGCGAACAACGTCAAGATCCCGATCGCGCTCAACCGTGCGGTCAAACAGACAAAAGAGCTTCTTGACAAAATAAAGCCCGTCGCCGTGTTTTCAAAGGGCGGCTTCGTCTCGCTTCCCGTCGTTCTGGCGGCGAAAAAGTGCGATATACCCGTATTCGCGCACGAATCCGACCTGACCCTGGGGCTTGCAAACAAAATTGCGAAAAAATGCGGCGCGACGGTTTTCAAAGCGAATCCGCATGCCAAATTCGACGGAATACAAACGGGAATGCCCTTGCGCGCAACGCTTTTCGGGCGCAAAAAAAGCGAAGCGAAGCAAAAACTCGGCATTTCCACTTCAAAAAAGATCGTGCTCGTGCTCGGTGGCTCGTCGGGGGCGCAATTCCTCAACGCCGCCGTGCGGGACAATTTCGACAAGCTGACCGAAAACTATTTCATATTGCACGTGACGGGCAAAAACAACAAAGACGGCGTCAAAGCAGCTGCAAATAACAGATCCTACGCCGTCTTCGACTACGCCGACGATATAGCGGATTTTTACGCCGCGAGCGACGTAGTGCTCTCCCGCGCGGGAGCGACCGCGGTATACGAAATATCCGCGCTCAAAAAAAGAGCAGTATTCGTCCCTCTGCCCAAGGGAGTTTCCCGAGGCGACCAGATATACAACGCCCGGCTTGCCGAGGAATACGGCGCGACTACGCTATGCCAAAACGAGCAATTTTCAGACAACTTTTTAAGCGCGATAGAAAAAACGCTGCAAAATCCTCCCATGCGCGCCATATCCTGCGACTCCAACGGAAAAATTGCGGAGTTCGTCTGTGATAGCATAAGGCGAGGTGAAAAATGCAAAGACAAAAAACCATCGCGAAATGGCTCGCAATTATCCTCCTGCTGACGGTTATCGTTGCGTGCTATATCGCTTTAAGCGCAGTATTGAACAATAAAAAAACCGACTCCGACATAGCGGGGGCGGGCGATTCGACGGGAGGCGATCAAACGGTGACTCCTCCCGTTAAGGACGACGACCCCGAGCCGCCTCCTCAACTGACCTTCACGACCTTCCCGCGCGCGGCGGAAACAGTCGACGGCGTCACGGTAAGGCATGTCGGCGGCGACGGCAACGAGTTATACGAGGGCAGCGTATATTACGGCGGCAAGCGTCTTGTGTTCTTCAAAAGCGGCTCTATACAGTACGACGTTGACGGCGCGGGCTTGTATGCGGCGGTCTTCGACGGCGACATGCTGCTTGAAACCGTGAAACTCGCGGAAGCCGACGAACGATTTGTCGCGTCGTCGATAGTAAAAAACGGATTGCTTGTCGTGACGAAAAACGACTCTCAAACCGTTTTGCGCCTGCTCGATTTAAAGTGCAGAGTCATTGCTCACAACACTTGTCCCGCGTATTCGTCCTATAAGCTCGCTCTTTTCGGTTCGACGGCGCGGATGTTCGTTTCCGACGGGAAAAATCTTTGCGCGCTGACAATAACGACCGCGCTCGACGTGATACGCAGCAACTACGTGTATCCTATTGAAAACTGCAACATTCTCGACGCGCTGTCGTTTGCCGGCTTCGAGACCGTGCTGACGCAGACCGAGCAAGGCATAGGCATACTGACATTTGACGCTTTAAAGGGTTTTACATATAAAAATGAAATGTTAAAATGCTCTTTCCTGCAAGTTATGCCTATACTCTCCAATGATAAACCGGCGCTTATCATCGTATCGTCATCTCACGACGGCGCGTTTATTGCGAGTATCGCAAGCGACTTTTCAACTGCGGAAACGTTTCTCATAGAGGGCGCTTCGAGCGCGGTAGCCATGCGCAAGGAAAACAACAATATAG